>JANMGI010000615.1:0-1687 GCA_031374565.1 Paracoccaceae bacterium
GCCCATGCCCTCTCTGACGCGGGTGGCCTTACCCAGTTCGGCGCTTTCACCGAAACGCTGATGCCCGGCGCGCGCTCCAGCCACCGGCACTGGCATTCGGACGAGGATGAGTTCCTCTATACCCTCGACGGCATTGCCACCTTGCACGAAAATGATGGCACCCGTGATCTTCCCCCCGGTAGCTGTGTCTGCTGGCCTGCGGGTGTGCCCAACGCACATTGCCTGGAAAACCGCACCAACCAGCCGATAACCTACTTCGTCGCGGGCTCTCGCCTGCCCGAGGATGACGTGACTTATCCCGACATCGACCTGCACTATTCGCGCCGGAAGGACCTTCGTACCTTGTCGCACAAGGACGGCACCCCTTATCCCGGCTGGCCCAAGGAGACGAACCGATGACCGATTTCACCATGACCACCGACGCCGATGGCGTCGCGACCATCAGCTGGGACGTGACCTCCAAATCCATGAACGTCATGTCGACCGCTGCCTTTGCGCTGCTGTCAGAGCTGATCGACACGGCCCTCGCCGATGCGGGCGTCAAAGGGATCATCATCACCAGCGCCAAGAAGGATTTCGCCGGGGGCATGGACCTGAACGTCATCGCCCAGATGCGGGCCGGGGGCGCGCAGGCGATCTTTGACGGCGTAATGCAGATGCACAAGGTGCTGAGGAAGATCGAACGTGCGGGGATGGACCCGAAGACGCTGAAAGGGGCAAAGCCCATCGTCGCGGCCCTGCCCGGCACCGCATTGGGGATCGGCCTTGAACTGCCGCTCTCCTGCCACCGGATCATCGCCGCCGACAACCCGAAGGCCAAGATCGGCCTGCCCGAGATCATGGTCGGCATCTTCCCCGGCGCCGGCGGCACCACCCGCCTGTCGCGCAAGCTGGGCGCGATGATGGCGGCACCGTTCCTGCTCGAAGGTAAGCTTTCCGACCCCAAATCCGCCAAATCCGCAGGCTTGATCGACGAAGTCGTCGCGCCAGAAGACCTGCTCAAACGCGCCAAGGAATGGGTCCTTTCAGCCACCGAGGCTGACCTTGTGAAGCCTTGGGACGCCAAAGGCTACAAGTTCCCCGGCGGTGCACCTTATTCGGCCCCCGGCTTCCCGATGTTCGTCGGTGCCTCTGCCATGGTCCTGGCGAAGACCATGGGCGTCTACCCGGCGGCCAAGGCCCTTCTCGCCGCAGTCTATGAAGGCGCGCTGGTGCCTTTCGACACCGCGCTGAAGATCGAGGCCCGGCATTTCACCTCTGTCCTGATGAACCCCTCCTCCGCCGCGATGATCCGCAGCCTCTTCATCAACAAAGAGGCGCTGGACAAGGGCGCGAACCGGCCCAAAGTCGAAGATCAGTCAGTCAAGAAACTGGGCGTCATCGGCGCGGGGATGATGGGGGCAGGCATCGCCTATGTCGCTGCCAATGCCGGGATCGAGGTGGTGCTGATCGACTCCAGTCAAGACGCCGCCGACCGGGGCAAGGCGCACTCTGAAGGTATCCTCGACAAGGGCATGAAGCGCGGGAAGGTCACGGCGGAGAAGAAGGCCGAGGTTCTGGCCCGCATCACCGCCACCACCGAATATGACGCTCTAAAGGGTGTGGACCTGATCGTCGAAGCCGTCTTCGAGGACCCGAAGATCAAGGCCGACGTGACCGGACGCGTCGAGGCTGTGACCGATTGCGT
>JANMGI010000674.1:0-1702 GCA_031374565.1 Paracoccaceae bacterium
TCCGCAAGCCTTAAATCTGACCCCACCCTTCCCGGAGCCGCCGATGCCCGACCTGCCGCCCCTCACCCTCTACCTCGCAGCCCCCCGCGGCTTCTGCGCCGGGGTGGACCGCGCGATCAAGATCGTCGAGATGGCCCTGCAAAAATGGGGCGCGCCCGTCTACGTCCGCCACGAGATCGTCCACAACAAATTCGTCGTCGACGCCCTGAAAGCGAAAGGAGCGATTTTCGTCGAGGAGCTGGAAGACTGCCCCACCGACCGCCCCGTCGTCTTCTCCGCCCACGGCGTTCCGAAGTCCGTCCCTGCGGAAGCGAACCGCCGCCAGATGATCGCCGTCGATGCGACCTGCCCCCTCGTCACCAAGGTCCACAATGAGGCCGCCCGCCACCATGAAGCCGGCACCCAGATGATCTACATTGGCCACGAGGGCCACCCCGAGACGGTCGGCACGATGGGCCAGCTTCCCCCCGGCGAAGTCCTGCTGGTGGAAACCGTCGCCGACGTCGCCACCCTGCAAGTCCGCGACCCGTCGAAGCTCGCTTTCATCACCCAGACCACCCTCTCCGTCGACGACACCGCCGAGATCGCCGCCGCCCTGAAGACCCGCTTCCCCCTGATCCACGCCCCAGCCCACGACGACATCTGCTACGCGACAACGAACCGCCAAGCCGCCGTGAAGGCCGTCGCCCCGAAGATCGACGCCCTCCTCGTTATCGGAGCCCCCAACTCTTCGAACTCCAAACGTCTGGTCGAGGTCGGCACCGCCGCGGGCTGCTCCTATTCCATGCTGATCCAGCGCGCGACCGACATCGACTGGCGCGCCCTTGCCGGATCGAATGCCATCGGCCTCACCGCCGGTGCTTCCGCGCCCGAGGTCCTGGTCAACGAAGTCATCGACGCCTTCCGCGCCCGCTTCTCCTTAACCGTCGAACTGGTCGAAACCGCCGTCGAGGATATCGAATTCAAAATTCCAAAGATTCTCCGCGAACCGGCATGACCGGCTGGGTCACCTTTGAGGGCCGCATCGAGCCGCTCGTCTGGGGCCGTGCCACCTACACCATCCTGCGTCTGCCTGAAGAGGTGGTCAGCGCACTTGGTGCCTGCCGCCGCGTAGAAGGCGAGATCGCCGATCATCCCGTCAACCTCGCCCTTGTCCGCGCGCCGGTGGTTGATGGCGTCTTTCTCTGGGCGGGGGCCAGCCTGCTGGACCGTATCGGCATCGAGCCGAATGAACAGGTTGACATCCGGCTTCGCCCTGCCCCGGATGATCGCGTCGACCTCGATCCTGACATCGCAGCCGCCCTGCGCGCCGAGGATCGCCTGTCCGACTGGGAGGCTCTGTCCCCCGGCAAGCGGCGCGGGCTGCTATATCCCGTTGCCACGGCCCGGACTGCGGTCACCCGCGCCAAGCGCATTGCCCGGCTGGTAAATGATCTGTCGTGACCGGACCGATCAAGGGATTGCCCGCTGGCATTGGACCGCGCCGAACGCTAGATCAGCCGCATGACCGACGACGCCCGCATCCCCCGCCCTGCCCTCCTCCTCGGTCTTGCCGGGTTGCTCCCGTTCCTCTGGTCGGCCGCCACGCACCTGTCCCCCGCCCTCTCGGCGTGGGCCGGACAATTCCTGTCGCCAATGTTCCTCGGCGGCTATGTCGGGCTGACCTACGGCACGGTGATCATGTCGTTCATGTCGGGCGTCC
>JANMGI010000684.1:0-1981 GCA_031374565.1 Paracoccaceae bacterium
TCGCAATAGACGTGCTTGCACGCCGCTATGGCCGCAAGCGTCATCTCCTTGTGCAGCGCGTTCGGCGCGGTGATCGAGACGGGGTCAATTTCGGGGTTCGCCATGATCGTCCGCCAGTCGCTGGTGGCCCGGGCGAACCCCAAGGTCTGCCCTGCGCATTAGGCGGCGGCGTCAGAGATGTCGGCGACGGTGTTCGATTCCAGATCCTAGGGCAGCGCGAATACGCCGGAGGTGAGGGTGAAGCCGAGGACATGAGCCTTGCACATCCAGCCAGTGCTGATCAAACCGATGCATGGGCGGGGTTTGGCCCTTCAAGCGGGTCCTTGTTCAAGGTCAGCGCCGGGTGACATGATGATCAAGTCCCGGGTCCATCAAAGTGAGATATTCACCATGCAACGCGTGAAAGTGTAGAGACAGATGAGAGTGAAACCTGGACCATCCCCCGTCACCAAGGTCGCTCCCAAGGCCTGCTGGCAGCGCATCTCCGTCTTCGGGAATGAGGTAACCCTATGAACCGCATGGACGGCAAGGTCTGCGTCGTCACCGGGGCAACCCAGGGGCTGGGGGCGGCGATTGCCCGCAGGCTGGCCGCCGCCGGGGCAAAGGCCGTGGTCATCACCGGTCGCAATGCCGACCGGGGGGCCGCGGTCGCGCGCGACATCATCGACCGTCACGGCGTACCGACGCTGTTTCTGCGGGCCGATTTCTCTCAGGTCGAGGACTGCCGCGGGGTCATCGCCGAGACCGGCCGTCATTTTGGCCACCTCGATGTGCTGGTGAACGCCGGGGCCTCAACCGCGCGCGGCACGATCCTTGACACCACCCCCGAGACGTTCGACCTTTTGTTCAACACCAACGTCCGCGGCCCCTACTTCCTGATGCAGGAGGCGATCAGGCTGATGATCGCCAAGGGCATTCAGGGGGCCATCTGCAACATCGGTTCAATCTCGGCGCTGGCGGGGCAGCCCTTCATCAACGCCTATTGCGGGTCGAAAGGCGCACTGACCACGCTGACCGCGAACACCGCCTTTTCGGTCATGGCCAACCGCATCCGGGTGAACCAGCTGAACGTGGGCTGGATGGCATCGGACAATGAACGCGAAACTCAAGGAAAGACCGACCCGGACTGGGAAGCAAAGGCCGCCGCCGCCTTGCCCTTCGGGCGTCTTGTCGACCCGGACGAGGCTGCGCGGGCGGTGAACTTTCTTGTCTCGGATGATGCGGGCCTCATGACGGGCGCAATCGTCAACTTCGACCAGTCTGTCTGGGGGGCAGTTGCCGCCGGGATGCCGGTGCCGAGCGGTCCCATGGCCCTGTGACGACCGGACCGCGCAGGTCGCCTGACCCGTCAGCGCCCTGCCCAGGCCCCGGCGATATAGGTCGCCGTCATCAGGTCCAGATGCGCCCCACCGCCGTTCTTGGCGATGGTGATCTCACCGTCGGACCGCCGCGCATATAGCGCCGGATCGTCGTAGAAATCGGCGATCACATCGCTTTCCGTGATCGCGCCCGAAGCGATGGGGTCCATCAACTCTCCGATATGGTGAACCGTCGTCGCGCGGGAATCGACGAAGACCCGCGCGCGCGCCATCGCGGTGTCGTCCACTTCGCGCATCGCAGGCGTGTAGGCCCCGATCAGGTCAAGATGCTGGCCAGGCTGCAACCAGTCGCCTTTGATCAGGGGGGAGGTCGCCATGGTCGCGCAGCAGATGATGTCCGCCGCACGCACCGCCGCTTCCAGATCGTCGGCCACCGGCAGACCCATCGCTTCGGCGGTGGCACGTTTCCGGCTCCAGACCGTAAAGCGGGCATCGGGGAAGCGGCTGGAATAGGCATCAATCATATTGCGCGCCACCACGCCCGCGCCCACCAAAAGGATGCGGCGCGAATCCTTCCGGGCCAGACGGCTGGCCGACAAAAGACTGTCCCCCGCCGTCTTCCACTTGGTCACCAGGTGAAAGTCGATCAGCGCGGTCAATTC
>JANMGI010000702.1:0-2331 GCA_031374565.1 Paracoccaceae bacterium
ACCGCGCTGTCGGTCGCAGTGTCGGCGGCAGCAGCTGGGGAGCAGGTGGTGACCGTCACGCAATACGTCGGCAACGCCAGTTGGCGGCCGGTCTATGACCTGAACCTGACGCGAAAGGACGGCGATGCGCTGGTGCTGAACCGCTCGGTTCTGGTGACGCAGTTTACCGGCGAGGACTGGGATGGGGTGGCACTGACCCTGTCCTCTTCGCGCCCCGCCGAGCAGGCGGCCCCCTCGCAGCTTTGGCCAGAGTTGCGCAGCGTCGGTCCGGAGATTGAGGCAGAGGACGCGCGTGTCCGCAAATCGGTCAACGGCGGGGCCGAGCTGGACACCGCAATGGTCGCCGAAGCCGCCCCCGCCGCCATCACCGCCGGCGTCGCACTGGAGGGCGACACCGTGGTCTATAACTACCCCGAGGCCGTCACAATCGCCACCGGGGCCGAGGACCTGAGATTGGCGCTGGACAGTCTGGACTTCACCCCGGTTGTCGAGGCGGTCGCCGTTCCGCGTCTGGACAAGACTGCCTTCGTCATGGCCAGCTTCACCAACGCCAGTGATGAGCCCTTGCTGCCGGGTCAGGCGATGCTGTTCCGCGAAGGCGTGCTCGTCGGCTCGACCTGGCTGGACGTGATCGCGCCGGGGGTGGAAACCGACGTGGGTTTCGGGGCCATCGAAACCCTGCGGGTCAAGCGCGAGATGCCAACCCGTGCCTCGGGCGAGACGGGGGTGTTCACCAGCGCCAACCAGCAAAGCGAAAGCGCGGTGATCACGGTGGAAAACACCGGGACCGAAGCCTGGCCGGTTCGGATCATCGACCAGGCGCCCTACAGCGAGCAGGACGATCTGGAGATCGAGATTCAGGCCAGCCCCGAACCGACCGAAAAGGATGTCGAGGGCCAGCGCGGCATCCTGGCATGGGAGTTCGACCTTGCCGCCGGGGGCAAGGAAACGATCACGCTGGAGCAGACACTGACCTGGCCCGAAGGCATGGTCCTGCGCTGATCCACTGCCGAAAGCACCAAGAAGGCCGGGCCGCACAGCCCGGTCTTTGCCGTAGCGTCACCCGCCAGAGTTGCCTTCGGCCGACTGACTTCACGTCAGGCCCTGTTCTGACGTGACGTCACAGTGACGTTAACGTCAACTGCTCTGGTATCCTTCCACATGGGTTTGCATCTGGCCTTCCAGTGATGCTTCCCAATGACGAGTTGACCATGAAAACCGAGATACCGACCGACGTGATGACGATCCGCGAAATGTGCGAGACTTTTGACCTGACGCCCCGCACGCTGCGGTTCTATGAGGCAAAGGAGCTTCTGACCCCGATCCGCATCGGGACCCGGCGGCTTTTTACCCGGCGTGACCGGGCCCGGCTGGCGCTGATCCTGCGCGGCAAGAGGTTCGGCTTCAGCCTGGAGGAAATCCGCCAGACGCTGGACCTTTACGACCGTGACAGCGGCAACGCGGCCCAGAACCGGCGCGCCTGCGAGATCGCCAGAGAACGGCTGACGACGATGGAGACCCAGCGGGCCGAGCTTGACGTCGCCATCACCGAGCTGAAGACCGCGCTTGCCGATGCGGCAACGAAGGGGCTTGTGCCCCGCCACGCTTCCTGAACGGGCGGGCTGAACGGGCTGGCTGAACCGGCCGGCCGAACGGGGCTGACTGAACGAACCGCGCCTTCGGGCGCGGCACCATCAAGTGATGAGGGAAAAGACGATGCCGACCTATACCGCCCCCGTGAAGGACATGCAGTTCCTGCTGCACGATGTGCTGAAGATCAGCGAGGCCGACATTCCCGGCTACGCCGACCTTGACCGCAGCTTCACCCAGGCGGTGTTCGACGAGGCAGCCAAGGTCGCGCAAGATGTGCTGACCCCGCTGAACGCCGTCGGCGACAGGGAAGGCTGCGTGCTGGAAAACGGCGTGGTCCGCACGCCGACCGGCTTCAAGGCGGCCTTCGATACCCTGCGGGAAGGCGGCTGGATGGCACTGGACGCCGCCCCGGAATACGGCGGCCAGGGCCTGCCCTACCTGATGCATACGGCGGTGAACGAGACGTTCGTGTCGGCCAACATGGCGTTCAACATGTATCAGGGCCTAACCCATGGGGCCTACACGGCGATCCTGGTGCACGGAACGGACGCGCAAAAGCAGGCCTGGCTGCCGAAGATGGCCAACTGCGAATGGACCGGAACGATGAACCTGACCGAACCGCATTGCGGCACCGATCTGGGGCTTCTGCGGACCAAGGCCGAACCGCAGGCGGACGGCAGCTACAAGATCACCGGGCAGAAGATCTTCATCTCGGCCGGCGATCACGACATGGCGTCG
>JANMGI010000721.1:0-1543 GCA_031374565.1 Paracoccaceae bacterium
ATGGACCGGATCGTCGTGCTGGAAGACGGTGAGGTCGTCGAAGACGCCCCCCATGCCGAGCTTCTGCGCAAGGGCGGCCTTTACGCCCGTTTCTGGGCGCGGCAGTCCGGCGGTTTCATCGGGCTTGAAGAGGAAGCGGCGGAATAGCCCCACCTCGTTCAACTTCGTCTCCTCCTTGGGCCCAGCGAGGAGGAACGAAGTCCCCGATGAGCGAAGTCACAGGGAACTGACTCCGCCCCCAGACGTATACCCTTGCTTCCCCCAAAGGACCGGCCTACCTCGCCCTCATGAGCGCACTTCAAAGCCTCGGCTCCCTCATCGACGCCTTCCGCCCCGCCGACGGCCCCCCGCCGCAACGGCTGGGCGCTTTCATGCGCTGGTCGCTGGCCGGGTCCTGGCCGATGCTGGTCATCGCAGGCATCCTGTCATCGCTGGCAGGCGTCACCGAAGTCGTATCCGCCCTCATTCTCGGCTGGGTGATCGACGCTGCCGTCACCTCCGGCCCGACCGATTTCTTCACCGCGCATTGGAACCTCGTCGTCTGGTTTCTTGCCTTCTACCTGATCCTCCGCCCCCTCGCCTTTGCCGTTTCTTCGGCTTCGAACAGCATCATCATCGGCCCGAACGTGATGCCGCTGGTCCTGTCCCGCCTCCACCGCTGGACCCTCGGCCAGGCCGTCACTTTCTTCGACAACGATTTCGCCGGCCGTATCGCGCAAAAGCAGATGCAGGCCGCCCGCGCCGTCACCGATGTCGCAACGGAAGTCATCAACACCGTCTGTTTCGCGCTTGCTTCGGTCATCGGCTCCGTCGCCTTCCTGATCGCCGTTGATTACAAGGCCGCCCTTGCCCTTGCGGTCTGGCTGGTCGCCTACATCTTCCTGATCCGCTTCTTCATGCCGATGATCCGCGAAAACTCTGCCGCCCGCGCTTCGTCTCGCGCGATGGTCTCGGGTCAGGTCGTCGACACGATCACCAACATCAAGACCGTCAAGCTGTTCGCCCATGCCGCTTTTGAGGACCGCGTCGCCATCGACGCGATGGAGGTTTTCCGCGACCGCAGCCTCGAATTCGGCGTCATCTCCACTTGGTTCCGCTTTGCCCTGATGCTCTTGGCAGGCGTCCTCCCCGTCCTCCTGATCGGTGGCACTGTCCTTCTTTGGCAACAGGGCGCGGCCACCGCTGGCGACATTGCCGCGTCGGGCGCAATCGCCCTTCGGATCGCGCAGATGTCGGGCTGGGTCAGCTTTACCCTGATGTCGATCTACACCAGCGTCGGCGAAGTCGAAGACGGCATGCGCACGCTGTCCGTGCCCCATACCCTGACCGACGTTCCCGATGCCGCTGCCCTGCCGCGCGTGAAGGGTGAGATTCGCTTTGACAATGTGACCTTCGCCTATGGCCGCGAACGTGGCGGTGTCCGGAACATCGACCTGACCATCCGCGCCGGGGAAAAGCTGGCAATCGTAGGGGCCTCGGGCGCTGGAAAATCCTCGCTCGTTTCGCTCCTGCTGCGGCTTTACGATCCGGAAGAGGGTGTGAT
>JANMGI010000733.1:0-3152 GCA_031374565.1 Paracoccaceae bacterium
GAAGTGGTCAAGGCCGCGCACCTGAATGGCAAGACCGTCGACACCGTGCTGCAGGAAGCCATCTCACGCATCGGCGAAAACATGACCTTCCGCCGCCTGCATGTTCTGGAGGGCGACGTCGTGGTCTCTTACGTCCACAACGCTGCCGCTGCGGGCATGGGCAAGATCGGCGTCCTTGTTGCGCTGAAGGGCGACAAGGCCCGCGCGGAAGAGATCGGCAAACAGTTCGCGATGCACATCGCTGCAACCGCGCCGCTTTCCTTGTCTGAAGCCACGCTTGACCCGGCCGTTGTCGAACGCGAACTGGCAGTGCAGACCGCCAAAGCGCTGGAAGAGAACGCAGGCTCGGCCAAGCCGAAGCCCGATGCCGTCATCCACAACAACATCATCCCGGGCCGGATGAAGCGTTTCCTTGCGGAGAACACGCTTCTTGGGCAAGCCTTCGTGATCAACCCCGACCTGACTGTGGAAGCTGCGGCGAAGGAAGCGGGTGTCGAGATCACCGGCTACGCCCGCGTTGCCGTCGGCGAAGGGATCGAAAAGAAGACCGAAGATTTCGCCGCCGAAGTGGCGAAGGCTTTGCAAGGCTGATTTTTCGCGCAAGCGGGGCAGGGGGCCGGTGCAGCAATGCGCCGGCCGTTTTCCTTTGTTGACCTGCATGTGGCGCAGAAAAGAGAACGGCGCGGTTCCGGGGAGAACCGCGCCGTTTGATCTTGCCCGACCGCTGGGGATAAGGGTCCGGTGGGCAAGATGTAAAGGCTGCCGCATCACTATCCGGCCATCAAAACAAACGCATCGAAAAAAAAAACGCATCGAACCAGACAATGTACGCTGGTCCGCTTGACCGTCGGCATTACCCGACGTCAGTTGGCATTAGTCACTCGCGAGGCGACAACAGGCGAGTGCGGAAAACCTTACCTGCGACCTAACGCGCGGCCTGCGCAGCCTCGGGCAGACGCTGGAAGATCATGTTCAGAAGTGCGCCCTTGGCCACGGCCTGCGCTGTGGTTTCCACTGCCAAGGCCTCACGCGCCAGCCGAAGATGCTTTTCCACCATCGCGGGGCTGACGCCCATCAGCAGGGCCACATCCTGCGTCGTCTTCCCGTCGGCCACCCATTCCAGCGCCTCGCGCTGCCGGGGCGACAGGGCACGGTGACGGCTGAGCTGAGGCAAATGCACGATTGTCAGGTGCATCATGTTGGCGACGACTAGGATCTCTTCCTTTCGCTCGGCAAAGATCGCGTCCACATTTGTTGGAGAAAGCCCGGCGTCAGCAATCAGGCCCAAGGCGCCCTTTGACCGGGAGGACACTTCGGGAAAGCTGACAGACATGCCCGCCACGATCCCCATAATCGCATTCTGGCGCACCGCCTCGGTCTCTTCCGCCGACAGCCGCCCCGCCTCGAACGCTTCTTTCACCCAGGACCAGGTGCAGGCGCCCGAGTTGCGCTCGGCCCAGCGAAAGACCGGGGTCTTTGCATAGAACGCGCCGTGAAAGTAGCGTTTGACGTAGTCAGCGTCACAGGTGGTCAGAAACAGCGCATCGTCCGGGTCACCTATGGTCTTCAGGTGTCTGAACCGCGTGAAGCCATAGTTGGCACGGGCAAAGCCCAGCTGGGCGAAATACCCGGTTGCAAGGCCCCAGGCATCGTCGATGCTGGAGGCGGCGGCAATCCGGTTCAGAAGTGCAAGAATGGTGGTCGCGCTCATGGTGCTTGTCCCTGTTGTCCGATGCGCCGTCGAATGGGTCATATGACCTTTGTGCGCTCGAAACTTGGACGTGAGATAAGGCACGTTTCCTTGGCTTGTCGAGACGTGAGCCGTGAGAATGCCGTCAATTCGGCCAGATGACGGCAGTTGTCATCTTTTCGGGCGGAAATCGAACACTTGGGCTATCGCTTCAGGCAAGGGCCGCCATGGCAGCGGCGCGAATGGCGCGGATATTCACGCCATAGGGTGTGGGATTGTCGACCGAGCCGCCTTTAAACACCGCCGAGCCCGCAACAAGCACATCAGCACCGGCCTTCGTCACCAAAGGCGCAGTCGCGGTCGTAATGCCACCGTCGATCTCGATATGGACTGGGCGGTCACCGATCAGCGCGCGCAGTCTTGCGATCTTGATCAACTGGCTTTCAATGAAGCTTTGGCCGCCGAAGCCCGGGTTCACCGTCATCACGCAGACCAGATCAACCATGTCCAGAAGATCGGCCACAGCCTCGACCGGTGTGCCAGGATTGATCGCAACGCCCGCTTTTTTCCCAAGCGCACGAATGGTTTGCAAGGTCCGGTGAATGTGTGGACCTGCTTCGACATGGGCGGAAATCACATCTGCGCCGGCCTTGGCATAGGCTTCAAGATAGACGTCCACCGGCGAGATCATCAGGTGCACATCCATGATTCCGTTGATGTGCGGCCGGATCGCTGCACACATCGCCGGGCCGAAGGTCAGGTTCGGCACGAAGTGTCCGTCCATCACGTCAACATGCACCCAGTCCGCGCCTTGCTCTTCGATCGCACGACATTCCGCGCCGAAGTTTGCGAAATCTGCCGCAAGGATCGAAGGCGCTATCTTGATGGTGCGGTTGAACATCGGACAGGCTCCAGTGGACTTTCAGGCGTCATATCCCGTGCAAACCAGCGTTTCCAGCCCACAATACATTACATAATATGTCTTACACGATATTAGGTACCGCTGGTTTCACTCCCCCCAAATGCAAACGGCCCGATCTGGTGACCGGGCCGTATCCACACAACTGCTGAAAGTCAGCCGACCAGTTCAAGACCCGAGAAGAAGAATGCAATCTCGCGCGCGGCGGCAGCCTCGGAATCCGACCCGTGGACCGAGTTTTCGCCCTTCGACAGCGCAAAGTCCTTGCGGATCGTGCCAGCGGCCGCAGCAGCCGGATCGGTCGCGCCCATCACTTCGCGGTTCTTCGCAATCGCGCCTGCGCCTTCCAGCACCTGCACGACGACCGGCTCGGAGGCCATGTAGGCCACCAGCTCGCCGTAGAACCCGCGCTCTTTGTGCTCTGCGTAGAACTCACCGGCCTGGGCTGCGGTCAGGTGGATGCGCTTGGACGCCACAACGCGGAGACCCGCTTCCTCGAACTTGGCAACGATCTTGCCGGTCAGGTTGCGCTTGGTGGCGTCG
>JANMGI010000769.1:0-3502 GCA_031374565.1 Paracoccaceae bacterium
GGGGGGGCGGTCTGCTGCGCCGGAGGCGAGGTTGGCTTGGCTGGTGGAGGACCCCCCACCCCCATCCCCTCCCCACGAGGGGGAGGGGGAGCGCGGGGTGCCTGGACGTTGGTCTTGGGGTGCGGGCTGTCCTATCCGTGCCTGGACGATCAGCTGCATCGCGTCGACGCCGACGTTCTTCAGCGCGCCGAGGCCATAGACGAGCGCCCCATTGCGGACGGTGAAGCTGGCGAGGCTCGCGTTGACGCAAGGGGCGATGGTTTTCAGGCCAAGCTTGTCGACCTCACGCTTGTAGACGGCAAGCTTGTCGGTGAGGTGGAGGTCGCAGTTCATCACGGCGGCCATGAATTCGGCCGGGTAGTTCGCCTTCAGGTAGGCGGTCTGGTAGCTGACCACGGCATAGGCGGCGGCGTGGGATTTGTTGAAGCCGTAGTTGGCGAATTTCTCTAGAAGGTCGAAAACTTCACCGGCCTTGGCGGCGGCGATCCCATGCGTCTCTTTCGCCCCGTCGATGAATTTCGGGCGTTCGCGGGCCATTTCCTCGGGGTTTTTCTTGCCCATCGCGCGGCGCAGAAGGTCGGCACCGCCAAGGGAATAGCCGCCCATGACCTGGGCAATCTGCATCACCTGTTCCTGATAGACGATGATGCCCTGGGTTTCGGCCAGGATATGGTCGATGGTCGGATGGATCGACTCCAGATCACGAAGGCCGTTCTTCACTTCACAATAGGCCGGAATGTTTTCCATCGGGCCGGGGCGGTAGAGGGCGACGAGCGCCACAATATCCTCAATGCAGGTCGGTTTCATCCGGCGCAAGGCGTCCATCATGCCGGAGCTTTCCACCTGGAAGACGGCGACGGTCTTCGCAGCGGCGTAAAGATCGTATGCGGCCTGATCGTCCAAGGGGATCAGGTTGATGTCGAACTTGATGCCACGCAGGGCCAGAAGGTCCATCGCGTTCTGGATTACGGTCAGGGTTTTCAGGCCGAGAAAGTCGAATTTCACCAGACCGGCGGCTTCCACCCATTTCATGTTGAACTGGGTGGCGGGCATGTCGGACCGGGGGTCCTGATAGAGTGGCACCAGCTGGTCCAGCGGGCGGTCGCCGATGACCACCCCTGCGGCGTGGGTAGAGGCATTGCGGTAAAGGCCTTCAATCTCCTTGGCATAGTCAAGCAAGCGGCGGACGACCTCTTCCTTGGCGGCTTCGCGCAGACGCGGTTCATCCGCGAGGGCTTTGGTGATGCTGACCGGCTTCACGCCTTCGACCGGGATCATCTTCGACAGCTTGTCGACCTGACCATAGGACATTTGCAGCACGCGGCCCACGTCGCGCACGGCGGCCTTCGACAGCAAGGCGCCGAAGGTGATGATCTGGGCAACACGGTCGCGGCCGTATTTGTCCTGCACGTAGGAAATCACCTCTTCCCGGCGGTCCATGCAGAAGTCGATGTCGAAGTCCGGCATCGAGACGCGTTCGGGGTTCAGGAAGCGTTCAAACAGAAGCGCGTAACGCAGGGGGTCAAGATCGGTGATCGTGAGGGCATAGGCCACCAGCGAACCTGCACCCGACCCCCGGCCCGGACCCACCGGAATGTTGTGATCCTTGGCCCATTTGATGAAGTCGGCCACGATCAGGAAATAGCCGGGGAAGCCCATCTTCTCGATGATCGAAAGCTCGAAATCCAGCCGGTCCTGGTATTCCTCGGGCGTCGCCGAGTGGTGGATGACCTTGAGCCGGGCCTGCAAGCCTTCGTTGGCCTGGCGGCGCAGTTCATTCACCTCGTCATCGGCAAATTTCGGCAGGATGGGTTTGCGCTTGGCCACGCCGTAGGCGCAGCGCTTCGCGATTTCGACCGTGTTCTCCAACGCCTCGGGGAGGTCGGCGAAAAGGGCGCACATCTCGGCTTCGGACTTGAAGTAGTGCTGCGGCGTCAGGCGACGGCGGGGCTGTTGCTGATCGACATATGCCCCTTCGGCGATGCAGATCAGGGCATCGTGGGCTTCATACATCTCGGTCTTGGGGAAGTAGACGTCGTTGGTGGCGACCAGCGGCAGGTTCATCTCATAGGCGAGGTCGATGGCTCCGCGTTCTGCGAGGGCCTCTTGTTCCGCCAGCGCGCCGCCGGGGCCGGGGTGGCGTTGCAACTCGACGTAAAGGCGGTTGGGGTAGATCGCGGCAAGGCGTTCCAGGATCGCGCGCGCCTTGGCCTGCTGGCCGGTGGCATGGAAGCGGCCAAGGGGGCCATCGGGGCCGCCAGTGAGGCAGATCAGGCCGTCGGCATTCTGGGCCAGCTCTTCAAGCGTGACCTGCGGCAGGTTGGCGGACCCGGTCATCGCCCCGTCGATGTAGATGCGGGTGTTAAGCCGCATCAGGTTCACATAGCCCTGTTCGCTTTGGGCAAGGAGGACGATGGGCGCGGGCAGGCGGGGCCTTTCGCCGGGCTGGGCGGGGTCGTGGGCGATGCTGATCTGGCAGCCGATGATCGGTTGCAGGCCTGCATCCTTGGCGGTGACGGAAAACTCCAGCGCGGCGAACATGTTGTTGGTGTCGGTCACGGCGACGGCGGGCATGGAGGCCTTGACGCAGAGTTCGACCAGCTTTTTCACCGGCACCGCGCCTTCGAGAAGCGAGTGTTCGGTGTGGGTTCTCAGGTGGACGTATCTGGGATGTGCGCCGGGCATGCGGGGAGTCTAGCGCGGGTAGCGGGGGCGGGGAAGGGAGGATAAAGGGGTGATTGATGGGCAGACTGCCGCGATTTTCGGCAAAACCTGCAAACAGCTTCGCCTTTTCCCGACAAGTTTGTTCTTGCCTTGAATCGGTTGGGGCTTCTTGATGATCTGACAACAGACAAGGGGCGCGTGGCCCGCTTTACGCCGCATCGGGCGGACACGCATCAAGCCTTCATGGGGAGACCGCGGCGGGCAGACGAATGAGCATAGCGTTTCTGTTGAACGGAACGCCGGTCCGCATCGAGGGGGAAGCCCCGACGCGGACCCTCTTGGACTGGCTGCGCGAGGTGCGGGGTCTGACCGGAACCAAGGAAGGCTGCAACGAGGGCGACTGCGGGGCCTGCACCGTGATGGTGACCGATGCGTCGGGGTCGAAGGCGCTGAACGCCTGCATTCTGTTCCTGCCGCAATTGCATGGGAAAGCGGTGCGGACGGTCGAAGGGGTATCGGGTCCGGGTGGCCGGATGCATCCGGTGCAGTCGGCGATGGTGGCGCATCACGGGTCGCAATGCGGGTTCTGCACGCCGGGGTTCGTCGTCAGCATGGCGGTGGCGCATCTGAATGGCGCTGTGGATCACGACGACCAGCTGGCGGGCAACCTCTGCCGGTGCACCGGGTATGCGCCCATCGTGCGGGCGGCGGAGGCGGCGGCTGGTGAGGCTGTGCCGGAGTGGATGACTTCTGATGCGCTTTCTCTTCCCCAAGTATCCCCGGAGAGGTCTGGAGAGGCAGGCGGCCTCTCCAGCGGGTTCCGCCCGCGCGACAGCGA
>JANMGI010000009.1:0-5701 GCA_031374565.1 Paracoccaceae bacterium
GGGAATTCGCCCCAGGTTGCGTTGGGGGGGGGCTTTTGCCCCACCCTACCTCTTCCCCCTCGACCGCTTCCCGCCCCGCTGCCCCGCTCTCCCCGCGGTACTCCGCCCGGCCATCTTCACCGCCTCTTCCACGGCTTCCTCGATCACCTCTTGCCGCGCGAAGGGGTCGTCGGCCACGGCCAGTTCCACCGCCTCCAGCCGCTTGACCTCATCCCGCAACCGGGCGGCTTCTTCAAATTCCAGGTTTTCGGCGGCCTTGCGCATTTGCAGGCGCAGGGCGTCGAGGTGGGCGGCGAGGTTCTTGCCGACCATGGGTTTGTCGACCTTGGTGGTGATCCGCGCCTGATCGGTGTCGCCGACCCAGGTGCCGAACAGGACATCCTCAACGTTTTTGCGGATCGTTTCGGGCGTGATGCCGTGCAGGGTGTTGTAGGCGACCTGCTTTTCGCGGCGGCGGTTGGTCTCGCCGATGGCGCGCTCCATGCTGCCGGTCATGCGGTCGGCGTACATGATGACGCGACCTTCGGAGTTACGGGCGGCGCGACCGATGGTCTGGATGAGGCTGGTTTCGGAGCGGAGGAAGCCTTCCTTGTCGGCGTCAAGGATCGCGACCAGCCCGCATTCGGGGATGTCGAGGCCTTCGCGCAGAAGGTTGATCCCGACCAGCACGTCGAAGGCCCCAAGCCGCAAATCGCGCAGGATTTCGATGCGTTCGATGGTGTCGATGTCGCTGTGCATGTAGCGCACGCGGATGCCCTGTTCGTGCAGGTAGTCGGTCAGATCCTCGGCCATGCGCTTGGTGAGGACGGTGGCGAGGGTGCGGAGGCCCTTGGCGGCGACCTTGCGGATTTCGTCGAGGAGGTCGTCGACCTGCATTTCCACGGGCCGTATTTCGACCTGCGGGTCGATCAGGCCGGTGGGGCGGATGACCTGTTCGGTGAAGACGCCGCCGGTCTGCTCCATCTCCCATGATGCGGGGGTGGCGCTGACGAAGACGGATTGCGGACGCATGGCGTCCCATTCTTCGAACTTCAGCGGGCGGTTGTCCATGCAGCTGGGCAGGCGGAACCCGTGTTCCGCAAGGGTCATCTTGCGGCGGAAGTCGCCCTTGTACATGCCGCCGATCTGGGGGACCGAGACGTGGGATTCGTCTGCGAAAACAATGGCATTGTCGGGGATGAATTCGAAGAGCGTGGGTGGCGGTTCGCCCGGTGAGCGGCCGGTGAGGTAACGGGAGTAGTTCTCGATCCCCGCGCAGGAGCCGGTGGCTTCCAGCATCTCAAGATCGAAGTTGGTGCGCTGTTCAAGACGTTGGGCTTCAAGAAGTTTGCCTTCGCCGGTCAGCTGCTTCAGGCGGTGAAAAAGCTCATCCTTGATGCCTTTCGTGGCCTGCGCCAGCGTCGGACGCGGGGTGACGTAGTGGGAATTCGCGTAGATGCGGATTTGCTTGAAATTGTCGGTCCGGGCCCCGGTCAATGGGTCGAATTCGGTAATCGATTCAAGCTCCTCCCCGAAGAAGGAGAACCGCCAGGCGCGGTCTTCCAGGTGGGCGGGCCAGATCTCCAGGCTGTCGCCCCGCACCCGGAACGCGCCGCGCTGGAAGGCGGTTTCGAGACGGCGGTATTGCTGGGCGACGAGCTCGGCCATCACCTTGCGCTGGTCGTACATCTGGCCGACGACCAGGTCCTGCGTCATCGCGGAGTAGGTTTCCACCGACCCGATGCCGTAGATGCAGCTGACCGAGGCGACGATGATCACGTCGTCACGTTCCAGAAGCGCCCGGGTGGCCGAGTGGCGCATCCGGTCGATCTGTTCGTTGATCTGGGATTCCTTCTCGATATAGGTGTCGGTGCGGGCGACATAGGCCTCGGGCTGGTAGTAGTCGTAGTAGGACACGAAGTATTCGACGGCGTTGTCGGGGAAGAAGCCCTTGAATTCGCCATATAATTGCGCGGCGAGGGTCTTGTTGGGCGCAAGGATGATAGCGGGTCGCTGGGTTTCCTCGATCACCTTGGCCATGGTGAAGGTCTTGCCGGTGCCAGTGGCGCCGAGGAGGACCTGATCCCGTTCGCCCGCCATGACGCCTGCCGTAAGCTCACGGATCGCGGTGGGCTGGTCGCCTGCGGGCTGGAACGGGGTGGAAAGGACAAAGGCGCGACCGCCCTCCAGCTTGGGCTTGGTCAGGACTTCCGGGCGTTCGGTCAGGGCGTTGGCGTTGTTGTGCGGCATCACGGCCCTCATGCAGTCGGGGAGACGGGGAGTCGGGGGAGACCTAGATTTGATCCTTTTTTGTTCCGGTTCAAGCGGTGATCCGCACGGGTGGGCGAAACCGTTGCCGAAAGCGGGGCAAGCGGCTAAGGCAACGGCTTAAGAGGTGCAAGATGGCGAAGAAGATCGATACGCGGGCCGTAGGGCTGGATGTGGGGCTGGCGTTCATCCGCTGGCTGACCGGGGCCGAGAACCTGCATTACGGCCTTTGGACCGGGCTGGAGCCGACGGCGTCGAACCTGCGGGCGGCGCAGGATGCCTACACGGTGAAGCTGTTCGGGTATTTGCCCCCAGGTCCCCTGCGGATTCTGGACATCGGCGGGGGTGCGGGCGAAACGGCAAAGAAGTTGCTGGCGCTGGGGCATTCGGTCGAGATCGTGGTGCCGTCGCCCTTTCTTGCGGCCCGGTGTCGCGAGACGGCGAAGGGGGCTGTCGTGAACGAATGCATCTTCGAGGCGTTTCAGGGCGCGGGGCCATATGACCTGTGCCTCTTTTCGGAAAGCTTTCAGTATATCCCGCTGACCGAGAGCTTGCCGAAATGCGCGCGGCTGCTGGCCCCGGGCGGGCAGGTGCTGATTGCCGACTGCTTTCGGACCGATGCCTACAAGGGTCGCGATGCGCACGGGACGCAGCCGGGCGGCGGGCACCGGATTGCGGCCTTCCGCGAGGCGGTGCCGCAGGCGGGCTTTGCTATTGCGGTCGAGGAAGACATCACCGACGCCGTGGCCCCCTCGATCGACCTGGAACAGCGGTTGTTCAACGTGCTGGGTCATGGCGTCACACGGGTGTCGGATGAGGTACGAAGCAACCGCCCCGCCGCGCATTGGGCGCTGGCGCGGATGATCGGGCTTTTCCTGTCCGCCAAGCGCCGCGAGAACCTCATGCAGCGGCTGACCGGGACAAGCCGGACATCCGAGGCTTTCCGTCGCTACAACCGCTACCAGATCATCCGGTTGCAGCAGCGCGGCTGATGCCCCGCAGCCAGGAAAATCTTGCGGGAATATACAACTTTAGGTTGATTTTGAGATTCGCGTAGGCCAGAGTGATTAGGCAAGCAGCAACTGAAGCTGCCGGTCGGCGTCGACCCTACCCCACCCCACACTCCCAGACGTTGACCGGCAGCCTTTTCTGCCGCTTGCGCTTTGCACAGGCCTTGGGATAACACGAAGGCACGTTCGGAGGATTATCCATGCGCGCCCGTATCTATCAGCCCGCCAGGACCGCGATGCAGTCCGGCTCTGCCAAGACCCACACCTGGGTTCTGGAATTCGCCCAGGCGTCGGAGCGCGAGGTTGATCCCTTGATGGGCTGGACCTCGTCCTCGGACACCCAGTCTCAGGTTCGGCTGCGTTTCGAATCCCGCGAGGCCGCCGAGGCTTATGCGACGGAAAAGGGCATCGCGTTCGACGTGGCCGAGCCGAAGCCCCGCAAGGCCGTGATCCGCCAGCGCGGCTATGGCGAGAATTTCGCCACCGACCGCAAGGGTGCCTGGACGCACTGACTTTACTTGTCAGCGCCGCTGGCCAGAGTCTCGGTGCCGATCATGATGTCATTGCCCGACTTGAAGATCAGATCCGACTTGGGCTTGGAGCCGTCCTTCGCGGTGCGGATCACCAGACCATCCTTCACCGTGTAACGCCCGGCATCGCTGGTCTCGCTGCCAGTCGAGAAGCCGCCGGTCGTGGTGCCCCCTCCATCGACGAACCCGGCAGAAGCGCCTCCCGAACGGTCGTGCGTCCAGGTGCCGTCAGGGTTGAATACCGTGTAGTTCGAGGCCGAGACCCCGCCCTCCAGCCCGCTGCCGGGGGTGAAGCCGGAGTAGAAGAAGGTGTAGACCGAACCATTGATCTTGGTGCCATCCGGCAAGGGGTCCACCGGATTAAGTGTGGCCTCGCCACGGACAAGATTTTCGCCGCTCAGGGTCAGTTCGGCCACCTCCCCACTGGCGTAGGTCAGGGCGAGTTTGTCACCCGTGATCAGGTAGTTGCCCCAGGACATGTCGCCCTTGTCCAGCACCGCCACGGGGTCAAACGGCGCAAGACCGTTCGGCGGGGTGCCGTCGTAGAACCGGCCATCCGGCCAGAAGGCCAGAAACTGGTGATCAAGTTGCAGCGACATCATCAAGTCGAGGCCCATGCTCCAATAGGTGGAATATCCCCAGTACAGCCCGGTGAGCGGCCCCGGTTCTGGCGGGGGCAACAGGGGCTTCGCGCCTTCGGACACGAAGCGCGCGCCCTCGATCATCGGCAGGACATCGCGCTGGAACACGCTTAGCGCTTCGGCAACCTCTTTTTCATCGTAGGCCGGGGCCTCAAACCCGATCAGCTCCATCCGGCCGAAAAGCTGCACGACAAAGAGGATCTGCAGGGTGTCGTCAACCTTCTGGCCCAGCATCGCCGAGGGACGACCGTTCAGATTGGCGATCTCTGGCTTGACCAGAGTGGTGATCGTGGGGGTGTCGTCCGCATCGACAAAGCGGCGCGATTGGGTGCCAAGCCACGTGTCGGGACGTCCGCCGGTCCGGGTGCCGGGGGTAATGTGGATCTGGCAGTATTCGCATTCGTCGGCGGGCAGGTCCGACAGAAGTATCAGCGTGCCGTCGTCCTGCGTCGCGCCGAGGGTCCAGCCCGTTGGCACATCGAAGACGACATTGCCGTGCTGACGGATTTCAGCGGCAACGGGACCGCCAGCAAGGGCTGCGATCAGGGCAAGGCAAAGGCGCATCGGGACCCCTTTCATGGCAGACAGCATTGCATGAATTCTGCGCTGGAAAAGTCGGGAAAACATGATCGGGCGGCGGGCGCGCAGTGATCCGCTTGTCAGCGCGCTGCTCCCAAGGCAGGAAGGGGCAAGGAGCCTGCATCATGATCATCACCGAAGAACATCCACTGACCCCTGACCTGGAGTTGCTGTTCCAGCGCCACACGGCGGACATGCATGCCGACACCCCGCCAGAATCGATCCACATGATGGACAAGTCAGCGCTGGCGGCCCCCGGCATCCGGTTCTTCGTCCTGCGTGAGGCGGGCGAACCGCTGGCGATGGGGGCATTCAAGCGGATCGACGCTGCCCATGCCGAGATCAAGTCGATGCATGTCCTGCACGAGGCGCGGGGGCGGGGGCTGTCGAAGGCGATGCTTGAGCATCTGGTGGCCGAAGCGCGCGCGGACGGGTTTTCCAGGCTGAGTCTGGAGACGGGCGTGCAGCCCACTTTCGTGGCCGCACGGGCACTGTATTCCCGTGCGGGGTTTCACGACTGCCCGCCGTTTGAGGGCTACGAGGAAGACCCGAACTCGGTCTTCATGACAAAGGTGCTTGCCTGATCCCAGCCCGTATCGCAAAAGGCTGAGGCGCGGGCCCGTAGCTCAACTGGATAGAGCAAGGACCTTCTAAGTCCGAGGTTGAGGGTTCGATTCCTTCCGGGCCCGCCATT
>JANMGI010000015.1:0-1594 GCA_031374565.1 Paracoccaceae bacterium
TACCACAGGATAAGGATGCCGACGTTCCACTTGCGGTGGATGTTTGCCATGTGGCGCGGGATCGCCTCGTAGTCGGCCTTCACCTCATAGGACGGGTCGATCAGCATCAGCCCCCGGCGCGGGGTGGGGGGAGTCAGGGCAAGGGCCAGGTCGAACCCGTCGGTCTGATGGACATGCGCGCCCCAGTCCTTGGCCTCGGCCTTCAGATGCGCGAATTCCTGCGGGTGCAGTTCTGCCAGATGGAGTGAGTCCGTCTCCCTCAACCCCAAAGCCGCGATCAAGGGTGAGCCGGGATAGGCCATCGGGCCATAGGCGGCCCGCGCCTCCTCCAGCCGCTGGCGGTAGGGGTGGTCTATGGGGAACAGTGCCTCCGCCAGCGCGATCCCGGCTTCCGCCTCGCCGGTCTTCACCGCCTCGTCCGCCCCCAGATCATAGACCCCACGTCCGGCGTGGGTCTCGATGTAGGTCAGAGGCTTGTCCTTCTGGGTCAGGTAATCCAGCACCCAGGCCAGCGTGGCGTGCTTTTGCACGTCGGCCAGGTTTCCGGCATGATATAGGTGTTGGTAGGACAGCATCCCCGTTGCCTACCCGGCTTGCCCCCGCTTGAAAAGCCGCAACCGACTTGATGCGCCCGCGTTACCCGCGTAGGACCGGCGAAACAGATCGGGAGCCAGGCATGGAAATCTTCACCTACGCGGGGTTCGTCGCCCTCATGCAGGTCATCGGGATCGACCTGGTTCTGGCCGGTGACAATGCCATCGTGATCGGTCTTGCTGCGGCAGGTCTGCCGAAAGAAATGCGGGCCAAGGCGATCCTGGTCGGGATCATCGCTGCCACCGTGATGCGGATCGGGTTCGCGCTGATCACGACGCAGCTTCTGGCCGTCGCGGGGCTCCTCCTTGCCGGGGGCATCCTCTTGCTGTGGGTCTGCTGGAAGATGTGGCGCGAGCTGCAGAACGGACATGCCTCCGAAGATGAGGCGATGGAAGCCTTGTCCGAAACCGATCTGAACGCTGATGGGACGGTTGCCAAGGGTGCGCCAAGGAAGACCTTTGCCCAGGCCGCGACCCAGATCGTGGTGGCTGACGTCTCCATGAGCCTCGACAACGTCCTTGCCGTCGCGGGGGCCGCGCATGGGCATCCGACAGTCCTGATCATCGGTCTGATCCTGTCGGTCGCCCTGATGGGCCTTGCGGCCAGCTGGATCGCTTCGCTGCTGAACAAGCACCGCTGGATTGCTTATGTGGGCCTTCTGATCATCCTCTACGTCGCCCTGAAGATGATGTGGGAGGGCTGGCACGAGGTGCAGCCGATGGTCATGGGGATGCTGTAGGTGACCACGCGGGACAGCCTTGGCAGTCCTTGAGAATTCAAGGGCTTGGCCGTGGGCGTTTACGTGGGCTTAACCAAGGGCCGGGGCTGAAAAGGCCTCGGCCCTTTGGTTTGCGGGGTGGGGAAGCCCTGCCTTGGCCGCTGCCATTGAGCGTGCAAGGATCGCATCATTCCCCGATGGAGCACCCCTGATGCCCCGACTTCTCCCTTTTGCTCTCTCCGGTCTGCTGGCCTTGCACCCGGCCCTTGCACTCGCTTGCGG
>JANMGI010000022.1:0-1717 GCA_031374565.1 Paracoccaceae bacterium
ACCCAAAGCCCCATTGCCAGGCTGACGACGATGAAACCGGCCTGCACGTAGAACGACAGCGTCATCGCACTTTCCGTGCCACCCATGTGCCGGGCCAGAAGGTTGCCGGCGGCATACATCACAGCCGAAATCAGGACGAGCACCGCGGCTGGCTGGATCACCCCAGCCCCGGGACGTATCAAGACGATGACCCCCAGCATCCCGATGATCACCGCCGCCCAACGACGCGGTCCGACCTTTTCGCGCAGGAAAACGATCGAAAGAAGGGTGATGATGATCGGGCTGACATAGGCCACCGCCACGGCGTCGGCCAAGGGCAGGGCAGCAAGGCCGACAAAATATGTGACGTTCGACACCATCACGATCAGAACCCGCACCAGATGAGTGGTCGGTCGGCTGGTGCCAATCTGGCTGAACCCGCGTGAGGACAGGCTGATCACCGTCAGGATGAAGGCCATCGCGACGAAGGCCCGGATCAGGATGACCTGATGCAGGGCGTAACCGCCCGAAAGGAACTTGATCGAAACGTCGTTGACCGAAAAAATCAGCGTGCCGCCAATGGCGAAAAGGATGCCGGTCAGGGCGGGGGAACGTGCCATTTAGGCAGATGATCCGGGCTGCCCGGTTCCGTCTGTTCTGCCCGCGACATCCATTGACGCGGGCAGGCAAGGAGGTGTGGCTCAGGGGCTGGTCGTGGTGGCCGCAGCGGCGGTCAATTCATCGACCTTGGCTTGCAAGGCCGCCGCCTGTTCGGTCAGCGCTGCCTTCTCGGCCTCCAGCGCCGTGACCTGACCGGCAAGGGCGGTCTTCTCGGTCTCCAGCGCCATGACCTTCGCTGACAGATCCGTCCGCTCGCCCTCCATCGTCGCGGCCATTTCTGCCAACTTGGATTTGTCAGCTTCCAGCGCAGTCACCTTTTCCAAAAGCGCCGCCGCCTCGGTCTCGACCGCCGCCGATGCATCGCTGGCGGTCTTTGCCGCTGCCTCGGCCCCGGCTTTCAGCGTCGCGACTTCGTCGGTCAGCTTGGTCTTTTCGGCCTCCAGCGCGGTGACAGCCTCGGACTTGGCCGCAAGGTCGGCCTGAATGGCATTGCCCTTCTGGCTGGACTGATAGGCATAAAAGCCCAGGATCGCCGCCACCGCGACCAGCGCTATCATCAGCAAATTCCGCATCACTTTACCCCCTGCGTTTCAGGTGACGCTAACCGCAAGGCCGCCCGCCACACAACAAGGAAGACGATGGCGGCAGGATTGCCATGAAACCGGAAGTTAAGAAAGTCTGAACAGAAATTTTTAAGGTATTGAAAGTAAACAGATCTGGAAGTTTGTCCACAGTGGACACTCTCTCATCCGGGGGCCGCAAAAACCTGCACCCAATAGTATCGCAAGGGGGCCGAGTTGCCCTGGATCGGCCGGTCGTCGGCCTGGTAGACCACCGCAATCCCGGTCTCGGTCATCCGGCAGTCCAGAATATTCCGCCGGTGCCCCGCGCTTTTCAGCCAGCTTGCCACCACTTGGCCAGCCGACTTCTGCCCCGCCGCGATGTTTTCCGCCGCGGTCCGGTAGCTGTAGCCCTGCTGTTTGAGCCGGGCAGTGAACCGGCTGCCATCCTTCCCGGCATGTCCGAAGAAGTTCTGCTCGGCCATCGCGCGGGCATGGCCCTTCGCCGCCGCCGTCAGCTTTCCGTTCATCCGCAACGGCCCGCACCCCGCCTTGCC
>JANMGI010000026.1:0-5557 GCA_031374565.1 Paracoccaceae bacterium
CGCAGCTTTAGCCAGGCGGCGCGGGTGCTGAACGTGACCCATGCCGCCGTGGCCCAGCAGGTCCGCGCGCTGGAGGATCAGCTTGGCCGTCCGCTGGTTCAGCGCGAGGGGCGGGGGGTCAGCCTGACGGCAGATGGCGAACAACTGGCCGAGGCGTTGGGCGAAGGCTTCGGAGCGATTCAGCGCGGGCTGGAGGCTTTGAAGGCCGGTGAGACTGATCGCCCGGTCCGCGTGACCCTGACGGCCAGTTTTGCTGCCCAATGGTTGATGCCCCGGCTGAAGGATTTCTGGGAGCGGAACCCCGACATCGGCCTGTCCTTGCATCCCGACAGCAAGGTCGTGGACCTGCACCGCGAGCGGATGGATCTGGCGATCCGCTATGGCAATGGCGACTGGCCGGGGGTGGAGGCGACCTATCTCACCTCGGCCCGGATGGTCATTGCGGGGGCGCCATCGCTGATCGGGGACCGGACGGATCTTTCGCTGGACGACCTTGCCGGAATGGACTGGATCCTGTCGCGCACCTGGCCTGAACAGGATGCCTATCTGCGCCAGTTGGGGCTTGATCCCGAAGCGCTAAGCCGGACCGACATCAACAGCGAAGAATTGGCCATTGCGGCGGCCCGGCAGGGATTGGGACTGGTGATTGAAAGCGTCGCGCTGATCGAATCCGATGTAACGGACCGGCGTTTGCGCATCGTGCACGAAAGCCGTGAAAAGCTTCCGGCGTATTTCATCGTCACTTTACCCGGGCCAAAGCGGGCTGCGGCCCGGGCGTTCTTGAAATGGCTCAAATCACAAAGCTGATCGAGCGGGACTGCCGCTCAGATCGACATGTCGTCTGGTTTGCCGCCCTTGGCCAGTGCTTCCGAGAACCAGCGCGGTTTGCGACCGCGACCTGACCACGTGTCTGCCGCATTGGCCGGATTGGCGTACTTCGCCACGGAAGGTGAGCGTTTGCGTCCGGCCGTGACCCCCGTCAACTCGGCCAGCGAAAAACCCATTGCCTTGGCTTTTTCTTCCAGTTCCGCCAGCGCCTCGCGCTTGCGGCGGTCTTCATACCCGGAAATCGCCTTGGCCACCTGCGATTGCAGGTCCTTCAGCTCTTTCAGGGAAAGTGTATTTACGTCAAGTTTCAAAGTCTGATCCCCCTCGGATAAAGACACGCCTTGGATAGGACCAATAATGCACTAGTGCAAGAATTGTTGATTACCTTGGACTTCTTTTCGCAAGAATGCGCTGCAAGGTGCGGCGATGCATCGAAAGTCGGCGCGCCGTTTCGGAAACATTCCGCTCGCACATCTCATAGACGCGCTGGATATGCTCCCACCGCACCCGATCAGCGGACATCGGATTTTCCGACACCTCTGGAAGATTGCCTCCCTTCGACAGAAGCGCATTCATCACGTCATTCGCATCTGCGGGCTTTGACAGGTAATCAATCGCACCGATCTTCACCGCCGCCACTGCGGTTGCAATCGCGCCGTATCCGGTAAGGACAACAATCCGGCAGGACGGGCGCTTTTCCCGCAGCGCCTCGATCACTTCAAGACCGTTGCCGTCTTCCAGCCGCAGGTCGACCACCGCATAGGCCGGGGGCCGCGCAATCGCCTTCGCCCGGCCCTCCGCAACGCTTTGCGCGGTTTCGGTGACAAAGCCGCGCTTCTCCATCGCCTTTGCCAGCCGTTTCACAAAGGGCTCATCGTCGTCGACAAGC
The DNA here is from genome assembly GCA_031374565.1 of Paracoccaceae bacterium. GTDB lineage: Bacteria > Pseudomonadota > Alphaproteobacteria > Rhodobacterales > Rhodobacteraceae > Tabrizicola. The sequence goes on from JANMGI010000026.1 coordinate 1,718, forward strand.
AGAAGCGTCGGGTCAGGTCCCAGATCGGCAAGGTCGTCAGTCATGTGTCATTCCTGCTTTTCGGCGGACATCATGCATCAGGATGAAGCTTTGCCTGCCTTCACGAAACAAGCAATGCTTTCCGCCATCTGATCGGAAGTAGTCTCACGCCGGAAGAAATCCACGAATCCTTCACCGGGAAGCACCAGATAGGTGAAGGTAGAGTGGTCCATCAGATAGTATTCGTCACCCGTTTCGCGCTTTTTGTAAAAGGTCTTGTAAGCCTGCGAGGCCGCCTGCACCTGTTCAGCACTGCCGGTCAGCGCGATCAGCTTGGGGTGCATGTTGCTGGCATAATCGGCCAAGGCCTCGGGCGTGTCGCGGTCAGGGTCGATGGTGACAAAGACCGGGGTCGCGTCGATGCCCTGCGCGTCCAGCTTGTCCACCGCCTCGACATTGCGGGCCATGTCCAGCGGACAGACATCGGGGCAGAAGGTGTAGCCGAAATAGACCAGCGTCGGTTTGGTAATGACTTGCGCGTCGGTCACCGTCTGGCCTGAGGTATTGACCAGCGTGAACGGCCCGCCGATGTCGCCGCCTGCAATCTGGCCCTGGCGACACTCGGCAAAGGCGTCATCGGCGCGGTTTGCAAGGACATACCAGGCCGAGGCCCCAAGGAAGGCTGCAACGGCGCCGGCGGCCACGCCTGCATATAGCTTTGACATCGGTTTTCCCTATGGGCTGACGGGTCGCATTGATCTACGAAGTGGCGGCCATTAACAATGGTCAACTCTGGAATGAGGACATCAGGTCACAGCATGGACATCGCGACCCTTGGCTTTCAGGCCCGCGATGTCGGGGCCAATCTGGTCCGCCTGCGCACGCTGATTCTGTTGCGCTGGATGGCGATTGCCGGGCAGATCGCCGCAATTCTGGTGGCAAGCCAGGCCTACGGTCTGCAACTGCCGCTGGGGCTTTGCGCCTTGGCCGTCGGGCTTTCGGTCCTGGCAAATCTGCTGTTGGTCATGCTCTTTCCCGAAAACCGGCGCCTGAGCGAGGCCGAGGCTTTTCTGACGCTGCTGTTCGACCTTGCCCAACTGGCGTTTCTTTTGTTCCTGACCGGGGGCCTGACCAACCCCTTCGCCATTCTGGTGCTGGCGCCCGTCACCATTTCGGCCAGTGTGCTGCGCCTGCGCTCCACTCTGGTTCTGGGCGCGTTGGCGATCCTGGTCGTGTCGGCGGCGGTCTTCTGGCATCTGCCCCTGCGCTTTGCTGATGGCGGTGCGCTGGAGATCCCCCGCCTGTTTGCCTTCGGGTTCTGGCTTTCCATCGTCATCGGCATCCTGTTTCTCGGGCTTTACTCGCGCCGCGTTGCGACCGAGATGCGGCACATGTCCGAAGCCCTGCTGGCAACCCAGATGGCCCTCGCACGGGAACAGAAGCTGACCGACCTTGCCGGGGTCGTCGCCGCCGCCGCGCATGAACTGGGCACGCCCCTGGCCACGATCAAGCTGATCAGCGCCGAGATGATCGACGAGCTAGCGGGCCATCCCGACTTGCAGGACGACGCCCGCCTGATCCGCGAGCAAGCCGACCGCTGCCGCGACATCCTGCGCGACATGGGGCGGGCCGGGAAGGATGACCTTCACTTGCGACAGGCACCCTTGTCGGCGGTGCTGCGTGAGGCGGCCGAGCCGCACCTTGCGCGCGGCAAGCGCGTGGAATTCGCCTTTGCCCCGATCCAGGACGGAGCCGATGCGCAACCGTCGATCCTGCGGCGCCCCGAGGTTATCCACGGGTTGCGCAATCTGGTGCAGAACGCGGTGGACTTTGCACGCTCGACGGTGTGGGTCGAAGGCGAATGGACGTCCCGTCGGATCATCATCCGGATCACAGATGATGGTGACGGCTTTCCGCCCAGCGTGATCGGGCGGATCGGCGACCCTTTTGTCCGTGCCCGCCGACCAGAGGCCGAGGTTGAAAAGCGCCCCGGATACGAAGGCATGGGGCTTGGCCTTTTCATCGCCAAGACGCTACTGGAACGGTCCGGGGCCGAGCTGTCCTTTGCCAATGCTACCGATCCGTTCCTCGCCTCGCAGGACCGACCAGAGCGCAGCGGTGCTGTGGTCGAGGCGGTCTGGGATGTTGCCGACCTTGTTCCGCCGCCGACCGTCGGGGGATTGGGAGAGAACGTCCGTATTGAAAGCTGAAGCGCAGTTAACGGGCGATTAACCGAATCCGGCCTAGCCTTCGGGGGTGGGTTTACCGCTGGGGGTCCGGATGATGGGCGAATGGTCGATGGCGATGGGGATGGTCCTGACCGCAATGCTGGTCGCGATGTCCGCGCTTGTGCTGCTGTCGGCGTGGCAATCGCGTCGCCCGGCCCGGGTGCCAAGCATCTTCGACGCAGCGCCTGCGCGGGTCGCGTTCCTGTTTGATGGCGAGCGTCTGGTTGACGCCTCACCTTCGGCCCGCGCCTTGCTGCCGGATGGCGAAGACAGCCGGGCATGGGTGCGGCTGATCGCCCGGTTCGGGCCGGATTTTCCCAATCTTTCCGAACAGTTGGCAAGCCTTCCCCGGCTTGGGCAGCTGCATGTCCAGTCGCAGCCCGGAACTTCGCCCTCGCTGGTCCTGAAGGCCGAATACAGTGCGGGTCTGACCCGGCTGGTTGTCGATGGCGGCCAAAGCGAAGCACAGCCCGGAAAGGGGGACGCGGCCTCGGCGGCGGCGTTGCAGCATGAGGTGATGGCGCAGCGTGCCGTCCTGTCGCGTGCTCCCGTCCTGATGTGGAAGGAATCACCCGACGGTGCGGTGATCTGGGCGAATCACGCCTACCTGATCCGTGCGGTGGAACTTTTGCCCGAAGGCGAAGACCTGTCCTGGCCGTTGCCGAAGCTTTTTCCGCAGGCAGACGCGCCAAAAACCCGCCTGACCCGGCTGAAACTTCAGATGCCCAGCGGGGCGGAATGGTTCGATCTGGTCCGAATGCCTCAGGGTGAAGAGGCGCTGTGCTACGCATTGGCCGCCGACAAGGCCGTGCAGGCCGAAACCGCGCTGCGGGAGTTCATGCAGACCCTGACCAAGACATTCGCCGACCTGCCCATCGGCCTTGCGATCTTCGACAGGTCGCGGTGCCTGCAGATGTTCAACCCGGCGCTGGCCGACCTGACCACGCTGGCACCGGAAATGCTGATCGGACGGCCCTCGCTTAACGCGTTTCTTGATGCGATGCGCGCCAAGGCGATGATCCCGGAACCGCGCGACTATCGCAGCTGGCGCAAGCAGCTTGCCCGGCTGGAGGAAGAGGCGACCATGGGCATCTTCGAGGAAACCTGGAGCCTGCCGGGCGGTCAGACCTACCGGGTGATCGGTCGCCCGCATCCGAACGGGGCGCTGGCGTTCATGTTCGAGGACATCTCGAACGAGATGTCGCGCACCCGCCGGTACCGGGCCGATCTGGAGCTTGGCCAGTCGGTGATCGACGCTGTGGAAGATGCGGTCGCGGTCTTTTCGCAGGGCGGGCAGCTGGTGATGTCGAACCACGCCTATGCCCAGCTTTGGCAGCACGATCCGCAGGTCCTGCTGTCCGAAGCCAGCATTGCCACGCTCTGCGCCTGGTGGCGGGATCATGCCGCACCGACGCTGCTCTGGGATGACGCGGTCGACTATGTCACCAGCGCCGGGGACCGCACCCCCTGGGAGGGGGAGGTTCGCCTTGTGGATGGCCGCCTCGTGTCGTGCCGCTTTCGCCCACTGACCGGCGGGGCGACGTTGATCACCTTCCGTTTTCCCGGAGCCATGACCTTTCCGGCGCTGCAGGATGCCACCGCGCTGGGGCTTCTTTCGGCCTGAGGCTTGCGG
>JANMGI010000033.1:0-1837 GCA_031374565.1 Paracoccaceae bacterium
ATCGCGTCCACTGGATTTTTGCTTACAGGCATTAGCTTTACGCCTGTTCCTTCAAGCGCCGTCTCAAGTTTTTCCACCTCGTCCGCCGTGTGCAGCCAGGCGTCAAAGCCCACAACTCCCCCCGCCAGATTCTCCCGCACCCACTCACCGGGCTTCACCTCCGGCCAAGGCACAGGCGTGAACGACCCTAGGTCGACCTGGTGCTTCACCTGGGTCCGGTAGCGCCCGTCGATGAACACCCCCGCCACATCCGGCAGCACGATGCAAAACCCCGCGGACCCGGTGAATCCCGTCAACCATTGCAACCGTTCATCCCGCGCCGCCACATACTCGCCCTGATGCACATCGGCCCGGGGGACAATGAACCCGTCCAGCCCCAACTCACGCAGACGCACTCGTAATGCCGCCAGCCGAGGCGGCCCCTGGTCTGGCGAGGCATGGCTTTCGAAGCTTAGAAACATCCTTAAGCCTTACATACTGGCGAAAATATCCTCGGGGGGAGAGGAGCGAAGCGACGAGGGGGGAGGACAGCCCCCTTACCCCGCCCGCCGCGTCCCAAGTGCCCGGGCGCGCTTCTTCGGGTCCACCTCGAAAAGGCCCGCCAGCTGCTCGGTCATCGCACCCGCCAACTGCTCGACATCCGTGATCGTAACCGCCCGCTGGTAATACCGCGTCACATCCTGCCCGCTGCCGATGGCGATCAGCTCCACCGCCCGCCGCCGTTCCACCATGGAGAACACGTCGCGCAGGTGTTTCTCCAGATAACTCGCAGGGTTGACCGACAAAGTTGAGTCGTCCACCGGCGCTCCGTCACTGATCACCATCATGATCTTCCGCGCCTCGGGTCGCGCCAGCATCCGCCGGTGCGCCCATTCCAGCGCCTCTCCGTCGATGTTTTCCTTCAGGAGGCCCTCTTTCATCATCAGCCCAAGGTTCGGTCGCACCCGACGCCACGGCGCATCCGCCGACTTGTAAATGATGTGCCGCAGGTCGTTCAGCCGCCCCGGCATCTGCGGCCGCCCTTGCGCCAGCCACCGTTCGCGCGCCTGGCCCCCCTTCCAGGCCCGCGTGGTAAAGCCAAGGATCTCCACCTTCACCGAACACCGCTCCAGCGTCCGCGCCAACACATCCGCACAGATCGCCGCGATCGAAATCGGCCGCCCCCGCATTGAACCGGAATTGTCCAAAAGCAGCGTCACGCAGGTATCGCGGAACTCGGTGTCCTTCTCCTGCTTGAAGCTTAGCGGAGTCGTCGGGTTCGCCACCACCCGCGCCAGACGTCCTGCGTCCAGCGTGCCTTCCTCCAGATCGAACAACCACGACCGGTTCTGCTGCGCCTGCAACCGGCGCTGCAACTTGTTCGCCAACCGTGACACAGCGCCCTTCAACGGTTCCAGTTGTTGGTCCAGATAGGCCCGCAACCTTTCCAGCTCGGCAGGTTCCGCCAAATCCTCTGCCTTGATTTCCTCATCGAAATCCGTGGTGTAGACAGAGTAGTTCGGGTCCGCATCCGAATAGGGCGCAGGCGGCGGCGGCTCCAGCGGGGCCTCGCCCTCGGGCAGCTCCGCCTCGTCGCCCTGTTCCATATCGGCGCTGTCTTCCATCGTGACCTGCGCCTGGGACTGGTCCTGCTGGTCTTCCTGCGACCGCTCGGGTGAGGCTTCGGAATCTTCCGATTCTTCCTGCTCTTCCCCCGCCGAATCTGGGCTCTCCTGATCTTCCTCGGCCTGATCGTCGCCCGCATCTTCGGGCGCGTCGGGGTCGTCGCCCAGCTGGTCCCCATACCCCAGATCGGCGATCACCTTCCGCGCCAGCCGCGCGAAAGCCGCCTGATCCA
>JANMGI010000044.1:0-1831 GCA_031374565.1 Paracoccaceae bacterium
GCTGCCCCGCGCCACCAACTCGCGCACTCGGCGTGAGGCTGCTGCGGGCAAGCAGTCCGGCCGGACACAAGAAATTCAACGGCTTATCGGGCGTTCGCTGCGGGCGGGGGTTGATCGGCAGGCTTTGGGCGAACGGCAGATCGTCGTCGACTGCGACGTGATCCAGGCCGATGGCGGCACCCGCTGCGCGTCGATCACCGGCGGCTGGGTTGCCTTGCGGCTGGCGATGAACAAGTTGCTGGCGTCGGGCGTGATCGTCAGCGACCCGATGCTGGACCACGTTTCCGCTGTTTCTTGCGGCATCTATGCCGGTCAACCCGTGCTGGACCTCGATTACCCCGAGGATTCGGCCGCCGGGACTGATGGCAATTTCGTGATGACCGGCGCGGGCAAGCTGATCGAAGTGCAGATGTCCGCCGAAGGTTCCGCCTTCAGCCAGGAAGAGCTTCTGCAGCTTCTGGACCTCGCCCGCACTGGCAACGCAGCATTGGTCGCCGCCCAGAAAGCGGCTTTGGGCCTGTAAGATGCTGAAGCGCGGGGATCGTCTGCTGGTCGCCACGCACAACCGTGGCAAGCTGGAAGAGATCGCCGATCTTCTTGGCCCCTTCGACGTGACCGTCGTGGGGGCGGGAGACCTCGGCCTCCCCGAACCAGAGGAAACCGAAACCACCTTCGTCGGCAACGCCCGGCTCAAGGCGCATGCCTCCGCGAAAGCAGCAAACCTGATCGCCTTGGCCGACGATTCCGGGTTGGCCGTTGACGCCCTCGGCGGCGCTCCCGGCGTCTTCACCGCCGATTGGGCCACGACCGCCAATGGCCGGGATTTCATCGTCGGCATGTCCCGCGTCTGGCGTGAACTTGAAGCCGCCAGGGCTCCCGAACCCCGCCGCGCCCAGTTCTGTTGCACCCTCGTCCTCGCTGCCCCCGACGGTCAGGACCTTGTCTTCGAAGGGCAAGCCCCCGGACGCCTTGTCTGGCCCGGACGCGGCGACCAAGGCCACGGCTTCGACCCGATCTTCCAACCCGACGGCTATACCCAGACCTTCGGCGAGATGGACCGCTGGGAAAAGAACCGCCTCTCCCACCGCGCCGACGCCTTTCAGAAGCTCGTCGCGGCACTGTTCTCCTGATGGAGGATTGGCGCCACGCGGGCTTTGGTCTGTATATACACTGGCCCTTCTGCCAGTCGAAATGTCCCTACTGCGACTTCAACAGTCACGTCACCGCCCGCATCGACCAATCCCGCTGGCTTGCCGCCTTCGAAGCCGAAATCGACCGCATTGGCACCCTCACGCAGGGCCGCATCCTCAACACCGTCTTCTTTGGTGGCGGCACGCCCTCGCTGATGGAGGCGGCAACCGTCCACGGCATCCTCGACCGGGTCCGTGCCACCTGGACCCTCGCGAATGACATCGAGATCACGCTGGAAGCCAACCCCGGCTCGGTTGAAGCCGCGCGCTTCGACGGCTACGCCAAGGCTGGCGTCAACCGGGTTTCCCTTGGAATCCAGTCGCTTGACCCAGATGACCTCCGCCGCTTGGGCCGGATGCACAGCGTGGATGAGGCCGCAAAAGCCATCGCCATCGCCCAGTCCACCTTCCAGCGCGTCAGCATCGACCTGATCTACGCCCGCCAGAATCAGACCCTCACCGCTTGGCGCGACGAACTGCGCCGTGCCTTGGATTTCGGCACCTCGCACCTGTCGCTCTACCAACTGACCATCGAGGACGGCACCGTCTTCGGCCAGATGCACGCGAAGAACCTTCTGAAGGGCCTTCCCGAGGAAGACCTCTCCGCCGATCTCTTCGAACTGACGCAAGAGATCACCGCC
>JANMGI010000045.1:0-4244 GCA_031374565.1 Paracoccaceae bacterium
CTTTGGCGATGCGGATTCCCAAATCCACCCTGTCGAAGCGTGTCGCCGATCTTGAGGCGCATCTTGGGGTGCGGCTGATCGAACGCTCCACCCGCACCTTGCGCCCCACGCAAGAGGGTGAGGTTCTCGCCGCCCGCGCCGACCGGCTTCTGGGCGAGGCCGAAGACATTCGCCGCGCGCTTGGCGAATCCGGTGGCACGCCGCGCGGGCATCTGCGGCTGGCGGTGCCTCAGGTGATCGGCAATCTCCTGATCGGCCCCATCGCCGCCAGGTTCCGCGCGCTTTACCCCGAAGTGACGCTGGAGATTCATTTTCTGGATCGCAGCCCCGACCTGCTGGAGGAAGGCTTCGACGGCTGCATCCGCTTTGGCCCGCTGGAAGACAGCAGCCAAGTCGCCCGCCGCCTCTTGCACGGGCAGGCAATGCTGGTGGCCGCCCCGGACCTGCCCGACCTGGAAACCCTGCGCCATCCGTCAGATCTGACCCGCTTCCCGCTTGTCGGGCTGGCGACGATCTGGGCTGCGGGGTTGCCACTCGAAAGCGACGGCGAGACGGTCACCCTGCCCTACAATCCACCGCTGCGGTTGGGCTCGCACCTCGCCGTTCGGGATGCGGTGGTCGCCGGAGCCGGGATCGCCGCCCTGCCCGGCCTTATCGCCCGCGCCGAAATCGCTGCCGGACGGCTGGTTCGCGTGTTGCCCGACTGGTCGACGCCGCGCAAGGCGATCTACTTCGTCTACCCTTCAGCCCAGTCCGTCACCGCGCGTCTGCGGGCCTTCATCGACCATCTGGCGCGGGAAATGGGCGAGGACTGATCACTCCGCCGCCAGCTTCTCCGCCGCGTCGATTTCGGCGGCCTTCGCTTCGACCAGTTCGACGATATGGTCCACCATTCGGTCGTTCGATAACGTGTGGTCCTGCTTGCCCGCCAGATAGACCATCCCCTTGCCCGCCCCGCCGCCGGTAAAGCCGATGTCGGTCATCAGCGCCTCACCCGGCCCGTTCACCACGCAGCCAATGATCGACAGGGACATGCTGGTGGTGATGTGCGCCAGCCGCTCTTCCAGGGCCGAGACTGTCTTGATCACGTCGAACCCTTGCCGCGCGCAACTGGGGCAACTGATGATCGTCACCCCGCGATGGCGAAGTCCCAACGACTTCAGGATCTCGAACCCGACCTTCACTTCTTCCACCGGGTCGGCCGAAAGCGACACCCGGATCGTGTCGCCGATCCCCATCCAGAGCAGATTGCCAAGCCCGATGGCAGACTTCACCGTGCCGGACACAAGACCACCCGCCTCGGTGATCCCCAGATGGATCGGCGCATCCGTCGCATCGGCCAGTTGCTGGTAGGCAGCGGCAGCCATGAACACATCGCTGGCCTTCACCGATATCTTGAACTCGTGGAAATCGTTGTCCTGCAACAGCTTGATGTGATCCAGACCCGATTCAACCATCGCGTCCGGGCAAGGCTCGCCATACTTGTCCAGAAGATGCTTTTCCAGCGACCCCGCGTTCACCCCGATACGGATCGAACAGCCGTGGTCCTTCGCCGCCTTCACCACCTCGCGCACCCGCCGCGCATCGCCGATGTTGCCGGGGTTGATCCGCAGACAGGCCGCCCCCGCCTCTGCCGCCTCAATGGCGCGTTTGTAATGGAAATGGATGTCCGCAACGATGGGCACGGGCGACTCCTGCACGATCTCGCGCAGCGCCCGGGTGCTGGCCTCATCCGGGGTGGAAATCCGCACGATGTCGGCCCCGGCCACAGCACAGCGCTGCACCTGTTCAAGGGTCGCCGCCACGTCCGATGTGATCGTGTTGGTCATCGTCTGCACCGAAATCGGCGCGTCGCCCCCGACCAGCACCTTGCCCACACTGATCTGCCGCGACAGTCTGCGCTGGATGTTGCGCCAAGGGCGGATGGGATTGTGGGTCATCGGTCAGGCTCCAGCTTCTTGCCGCCAAAGCATAGGTCGACGGAGAAGTCCCGGCAATGGGCGGAAGGCTTACTCTGACGCCGCAGGGGCGGTCAGCACGTCGGTCGCATCCGCAGTAGCGAACCGTGCAAGATCTTCATCCGCCGTCGGATCGGCCTGAGCGAAACTTTGCGTCAGCGCCTCGGGCGAAAGCTGGATATCCTTGGCAACCTGCGCGCCGGGCGCAACGGGGCCGTAGGTCATTCCATCCACGACAAAGTAGATCGACCCGGAATTGCCGGTGCGGAACACCGCAGCGGTTTCCAGCGGCGGCACGGCATAGCGTTCGCCCGCGTCGAGGATTTTTTCGAACAGCACTGTGCCATCCGCCGCGTTGACCCGCACCCAGGACGGACGCACCGCAAGAACCTCGATGCCTTCCTTGGCATCGGCGATCACCTGAACGTCGCCGTCCACTGCTTGATCAATCGCCGCATCCACGGCGTCGGCCACGGCCACTTCGGCCAGCACACCCGCGTCACGCGGGTTTATTGCCGCAATCGGCCCATCGCGCGAGGTCAGGACCGGCACATCCAGCGCCTGCGGACGGTAAAGGCGGTCCAGCACGTCGTCGGCAGCAGTGCCATCGGCGCTGGCCAAAGCTTCAGAAGCAGGTTCGGCAGCGCGCGACCCGACGATCTGCGGCGCAGCGGTTCCGGCATTGGTCAGCGGGTCAATCTCGGCCACGACGGTCGGGGCCTCGTCCACCGGGGCCAGCGACACCCGCTGCACTTCCTGCAACACCGACCAGCCGCCATACCCGATGGCCCCGATCAGCGCGACCAGCACGGCGATTGATCCCAGCGCGCCAGGTTCAACCTGCGAAAACATCGCCTCGCCGCGCGGAATGAAGCTTGCGTTCGGGTCGCCCAGCGGATCGGAGTATTCTGCCCGCGCCCGCGCCTTGATCATTTGCTGCGGTGACGCCGCAGCCGACAGCCCGTGCGAGACGGTATATCCAGCCTCTGCACAAAAGCGTTCAAAGGCCCATTCCGGGTCCATCGCCAGATAACGGGCGTAGGACCTAACGTACCCTGCAACAAAACCGGGCGTTTCAAACGCGGAAAGGTCGGCATTTTCGATGGCGGCGATGTAGGTGGCTTTGATTTTCAACTCACGCTGGACGTCAAGCAGCGACTTACCCAGCGTGGCCCGCTCGCCACGCATAAGATCACCAAGACGCAACTCGAAGTCGTCAAAGCCCTTCGGCTTGTCCTCTTCGGTTGTCGAAGGTTTTGACCTCCAACCAATCATCAGCTGCCCTGTCCCCTACGGTGCGCCAGTCGTCGTGGCCGCCTTCCCCAGCGACTCACTTCGTTGTTCTATTGGACAAACTCTACCATAGGACAAGGGGTTTTCCACAGGCCAAAGCCCTTAAGCGACCCGTTCGGCGCGATTCAGCGCACATTCAGCCCAGAGTGCATCCATCGCACGCACAAGCTGGTCGATCTCGTGTGGCCCGTGCACCGGCGAGGGCGTGAAGCGCAACCGCTCGGTCCCGCGCGGCACGGTCGGGAAATTGATCGGCTGGACGTAGATTCCGTGCTCTTCCAAAAGCATGTCCGACAGCATCTTGCAGTGCACAGGGTTGCCGACGTGGACCGGAACGATGTGGCTGCCATGGTCGATGATCGGCAGGCCCAACCCTTTCAGACGCAGCTTCAGGATGCGGGACTGGGACTGGTGCGCGTCACGCAGCTTTGCCCCGCCGTCGCCCTTCAGAAACCGGACCGATGCCGCCGCCCCCGCAGCCACCGCAGGCGGCAGGCTGGTGGTGAAGATGAACCCCGGCGCATAGGACCGCACCGCATCCACCATCCGGGCCGACGCCGCGATATAGCCGCCGAAGACACCGTAAGCCTTGGCAAGCGTGCCGTTGATGATGTCGATCCGGTGCATCTGCCCGTCGCGTTCGGCCACGCCTGCTCCGCGCGGGCCATACATGCCGACAGCGTGAACCTCGTCCAGATAGGTCAGCGCGCCAAATTCCTGGGCCAGATCACAGATCTCCGTGATCGGGCCGAAATCGCCGTCCATCGAATAGATCGATTCGAAGGCGATCAGTTTTGGCGCGTCAGGGTCATCCCGCGATAGCAACTCCCGCAGGTGCGCCACATCGTTGTGCCGGAAGATCCGCTTTTCGCCCCCACCGCGCCGCACCCCTTCGATCATCGAGGCATGGTTCAGCGCGTCGGAATAGATGATGAGCCCCGGGAAGATCACCCGCAGCGTCGACAGCGTGGCATCATTGGCGATGTAGGCACT
>JANMGI010000076.1:0-3687 GCA_031374565.1 Paracoccaceae bacterium
CCGGCATTACGCCTTGGCGGCCCGGCTTGACCCGGACCTTGCGGCGCTGCGCAAGGCGCGTGCGCTGGCCTGCCGGACCGGGGATCTGACGGCGGCGTTCCGGTTGGGCAAGGGGCTGATCGTGCTGGCGGAAACCGCTGGCAGCCCTACAGACCGGGCCGTCGCACTGCGCGACCATGCCGAAACGCTGGAAGCTCAGGACCGCTGGGTCGAGGCCGAAGGCGTGTTGCGCAAGGCCCTGCAAGCGGATCGGGGGGCCAAGTCCGGCCCGCCGGACCCCGGCCATGCGGCGGCTTTGGCACGATTGTCGCGGGTGCTGGAGGCGCAAGGTCGGCTGGCCGAAGCCGAAGTCGTGCTGCGCAAGGCGCTGGAGGTCAGCCGTCACAGCATCGGCGAGGCGCATCCCGACTATGCCGCACGGCTGGTGCAGCTGGCAGGCCTTCTGGTGGCGCAAGAGCGTGAGACCGAGGCCGAGCCGCTTTTGCAAAAGGCGCTCGATATCGCCAGGCGTCTTGGCGCAGCGCCGCATCCGGTGACCGTCGACTGTCTGAGCGGCCTTGCAGGGCTGGCAGAAGCGCAAGGACGGCTCGCGGAGGCTGAAACCCATCATCGTCAGGCGTTGGCGGTCGGCTCTGCCGGGGTCGGGCCGACCCATCCCGATCACGCGGCCCGGCTTTTCGCGCTGGCCGATGTGGTGCGGGCCCAGCGACGGCTGCCAGAGGCAGAGGCGCTGTTTCGGCAGGCGTTGCATATCGACGGGGCGACCATCGGCGAAGGCCATCGCGACTATGGCATCGGGCTGAACAATCTGGCCAGCGTGGTCGAGGCCCAGGGTCGGGTGGCCGAGGCCGAGGAGCTTTACGCTGCCGCACTGGACATCTTCCGCCGCACGATGGGCGATCTTGATCCGGCCACACTGAAGGTCGCGCGCAACTTCCGGGCGCTGATGGCGGTGCATCTGCCGCAATCGCCACACCGCGCGTCGGTCGAGGCCTTGTGGCAAGCGGGGCAACAGGACATGCAGGGTCTGCCGGACAGGCTCTAGCGCCGGAAATGCACCCAGTTCAGCCGACCAAACGGTGAGCAGCGGAAATCCCGCGCCGTCTTTAGGTCCGCGTCGGTAAAATCGATCTTCGGCAGCGAGAACCCGGCGGCATAACGGAAGTGCCAATACCGCGCGGCGGCAACGCCGTAGATCATCTGGATCACCATGACCGAACTGGCGCGGCCATCGACGACCCCGTGGATCACCGGGGCATCTGACAGCTCCATCGCCCGGAAGATGTCGGCGCAGAAGGCAAGGCCACGCTCGTCCCAGAACTTCGGTCCGTCGAGCAGGACGAAATCGTAGTCATGCTTGGGGATGTTGCCATGGACATAGCCGCGGAACATCGCGATTTCGAACTTTTCGCGGGGGCCAAGTACGATGTCCACAACATCGCGGCATTGGTCGGGAAGGTTCGCCTCGGCGGTGGCATGCCATTCGGGGACGCTTTCCATGCTGACGATGCGGCCCTGATAGGTAGGGTCTTCGCGGCGCAGGCGATGAACGGCAGCGGCAAGGATCAGGGTGGATGATCCGGTCCCGGATTCAAGAATCCAGGCCGGGCGATGCCTCAGGATGCCCTTCACCGCCATCCACATCGTGATCGGTTGGGTGCCAGTGGTTGTCGACCCCTTTGCATAGCGCTTGAGGTCGGCATGGATGCCCGGCAGCGCCCGCTCCAGCCGCCAGCGACCGTAGCGATTGCCGATCTTCTGCAATACCTTGCGCATCTTGCCTCCCCAGCCGGATCGTTAGCGTCGGGCCGGATCATTCTGTGGAACCGGTTGCCGTCGGGACAATGCCCGCCAAGGCCGGAATAGACAAGTCGGGGTGGGCTAAGGCGGCGGGCAAACGTGTCGGGCGCATGTCGCTATCCCCTTTCCCTTGGACCCGCACTGACCTATCCCTGTCAGCGGGCAAAATGGGGAAATGTATGATCCCGGTTAAGGGCTACAACGGGCTGAAGGTGGCGGTTCTCGGGCTGGGCCGGTCGGGCCTTGCGACGGCTGCAGCGCTGGAGGCAGGCGGGGCCGAGGCTCTTCTTTGGGACGACAGCCCCGAGGCGCGGGCCAAGGCCGAGGCCGAAGGGTTCACCCTGACCGACCTGTCGCGCAACACGGGGCTGGACGGCGTGGCCTGTCTGGTGACCAGCCCGGGCATCCCGCATCTTTACCCCGAACCCAACCGGGTCATCGCTCGGGCTTACGAACTGGGAATTCCGGTCGACAACGACATCGGCCTGTTCTTTCAAAGCGCTGCGGGGACGGAGTGGGACGAGATGGAAACGCCGCCGAAGATCGTGGCGGTGACCGGGTCGAACGGCAAGTCGACGACAACAGCGCTGATCCATCACATCCTTGAGGCGGCGGGCAAGCCCGCGCAGATGGCCGGGAACATCGGCAAGGGGGTCTTGGCCATCGACCCGCCGGTGGATGGTGAAGTCATCGTGCTGGAACTGTCGTCCTACCAGACCGAGCTTGCCCGCGCGCTGACGCCGGACGTGGCGGTCTTCACCAACCTTACGCCCGACCATCTGGACCGGCATGGCGGGTTGGGTGGCTACTTCGCCGCCAAGTCCCGGCTTTTCGCGCTAGGCGGGCCGGACAGGGCTGTCATCGGCGTCGATGAGGCCGAGGGGCGGTTTCTGGCGGGGCAGCTGGCGCAGGGTGCGTCGGACGACCGGGTGATCCGGGTGTCATCCGGCCAGAAGCTGGATGGGTTCGGCTGGTCGGTCTTTGCCCGCAAGGGGTTTCTGACCGAGTGGCGGAAGGGGCGGCAGGTGGCTTCTGTCGACCTGCGCGAGGTGAAGGGGCTGCCGGGCGCCCACAACCATCAGAACGCCTGCGCGGCCTATGCGGCCTGCCGGACCCTTGGGCTGGCACCCAAGCTGATCGAGGGGGCGTTGCACAGCTTTGCGGGTCTGCCGCACCGCAGCCAGCTGGTCGGAGAACGGGCCGGGGTGCGGTTCGTCAACGACAGCAAGGCCACGAACGTCGACAGCGCGGCCAAAGCCTTGCAGGCCTTCCCGAAGATCCGCTGGATTGCTGGCGGCATGGGCAAGGACGGTGGGATAGCCGCCTTGAAGCCGGTGCTGGGGTCGGTGGTAAAAGCCTACCTCATCGGCCACTCTGCCCGCGACTTCGCCTTGCAACTTGGCGACACCCCGCATGAAATCTGCGAAACGATGGAGCGCGCCGTGGCCCGCGCGTCTGAAGAGGCGGATGCAGGGGAGGTGATCCTCCTTGCCCCGGCAGCGGCAAGTTTCGACCAGTATCCGAACTTTGAAAGGCGGGGCGAGGATTTTGTGGCGCGGGTCAAGGCGCTGATCGGCTGACCCTTGCGCCCGGGTTGGGACGGGTTTCGAATTGAGCGCTGACGCGCAAGCCTTTGTCTCGTCGTCGGCCTTCGCCTCTTCCTCGGAGTGCGCGCCGCGCGGGGATATTTGGCGAAGGGAAAGCGGGGGGTGGGAGAAGCGTCCTGCCCCGCCTTCATTCAGACTGAGATCAGCTTGCCACCTTCGCCTGCCGACGCCTCGGCCTTGTCGAGAAGGACCTGCAGTGCAGCCCCCCGGGCAAAGTCGGGGTCGGCCGGGCCTTCGCCACGGATGGCGGCGATGAAACGCTGGTAGACGGTGGGGACGG
>JANMGI010000085.1:0-6419 GCA_031374565.1 Paracoccaceae bacterium
TGGGGCGTCGATGTGATGGTCGCCGCCTGTCAGAAGGGGCTGATGACCCCGCCGGGTATGTCATTCGTCTGGTTCTCGGAAACCGCCCGTCTGCGCTGCGGCAAGTCGGACCTTGCAACACCCTACTGGGCCTGGGGGCCCCGCGCAGAGCCCGAGGAGTTCTGGCAGATCTGGGACGGCACCGCACCGACCAGCCACCTTTACGGCCTGCGCGAAGCTTTGGACATGATCAACGAGGAAGGCTTGCCGAACGTCTGGCACCGCCACCACACGCTCGCGGGCGCGGTCTGGGCCGCCTTCGACGCTTGGGGTGCGGGCAATCCGGCGATCGGGATGAACGTGACCGATCCGGTCCATCGCGGCTGGTCGGTGACAGCGGCGCGGTTTGGGGCGCCCCACGGCACGCGGCTGCGGGACTGGTGCGAAAAGCAGGCCGGCGTCACCCTTGGCATCGGTCTTGGCATGGCACCCTCGACCGACCCGGCCTACCACGGCTTTCTGCGGGTGGCGCATATGGGCCACGTCAATGCCCACATGACGCTGGGTGCGCTTGCGGTGATGGAGGCGGGGATGACCGCGCTGGACATTCCTCATGGCTCAGACGCACTGGCCGCTGCGGCGCAGATCGTAGCGAAGGGCGCGCGGTAGTACCGACCGACATGCCGAACGCCTCGGACTAAGCCCGCTCGTCTTCCAGATAAATTCGGATGATCTCGTCGAAGCTTTGCTCCGCCGCAAAGCCCAAAGCCCGAGCCTGCGTTGCCTCGCAGGCTTCGGCCCAAGTCTCGACGATGGCCTGGATCACCGGGTCCGGCGCATAGGTGATCAGGTCGACAGCTGCCTGCCCTGCGACGCGGCGAAGTGCCTCGATCATCTCGGCGATGCTGGCCGACAGCCCCGGCATCGTCAGCGCGCGACTTGGGCCAAGCGCGGTGATGTCCATCGTGGCGGCGCGCAGGAAGAACCCGACCGCCGCGCGAGGGCTGGCGAACCAGTGGCGCAGGCTGTCGCGGACGGGCAGGGTAGCGGGCAACCCATTCAACGGCTCCCGCATGATCGAGGAATAGAAGCCCGAAGCCGCACGGTTCGGCGCACCCGGCCGGATGCAGATCGTCGGCAGGCGCAGCGCAATCCCGTCCAGAAGGCCCCGGCGAGAATAGTCGGACAGCAGTAGTTCAGCCATCGCTTTCTGGGTGCCATAGCTGGTGCGCGGGGTCAGGTGGAAATCGTCCGGGATGACCTTCGGAAACGGCGCGCCGAAGACCGCAAGCGAGGATGCGAACACCACACGCGGCACGTAGCCATGGATCGCCGCAATGGCATCGAACAGTGCGCGCGTGGCGTCAAGATTGGTCGCATAGCCCTTGGCCAGATCCGCCTCGGCCTCACCCGAGACGACGGCGGCCAAGTGAAAGATCAGGTCAGGACGGTCCCGGATCAGCCGCCCAGCTGCCTTGGCATCCGTCAGATTCACCGCCAGCGAAGTCGCCCCCGCGACGGCAGGTGGCGTCACCACATCGGCCAGGGTCAACCGGTCATAGGGCAGCGCACCGCCCGTGATCGCCTGCGTCAGCTTCCGGCCCAGCATTCCTGCCGCGCCAAGGATCAGGATGTGCATCGGTCCCCTCCGTTTGCCCGGAAGGGGACCACATCAGGCCCGCAAAGCCAAGCGGCGCAGCCGCCGGTCCCGGTCCCGCAAGTCGTGCATCCGGTATGTCAGCATGTTCTTCGCCATCCCGACCGCGCCTTGACTGCGCGGGATCACGGCCTTGATGCAGGCCGCTGTCCTCTGACCCTCGCGCTCCAACATTTCCGCGTGCGCGATAAACGGTCAGCCAGCCCTCTTCTGCCGCCATTGTTCCCGGGATGTGCACGATGGCCACCGATCTGTGCGTCAGAGGAGGCAACTAGCCCTTTTCGCCCGGACCGACCGGGCATATGCTTAAGTCGGGACTGAAGCAGACACACGGGTTCGGGTGGTGAAGCGCAAGAGTGAGCGGCCTGTTGTCGGGATCATCGGCAACAGCTATCTTATCAATAACAGCTACCCTGCGCATTCCAGCGGGACGATGAACACGGCAGCGATTGCTGACGTGTCCGGATGCTTGCCGTTGATCATCCCGGCAGACCCCCGCTATGTCGCCGTCGAAGAACTTCTGGACCTTTGCGATGGGTTCCTTCTGACAGGGGGCCGCCCGAACGTGCATCCCAGCGAATACGGTGAGGAAGAGACCCCCGCCCATGGCGCGTTCGACCGGGGTCGCGATGCCATCACCCTGCCGCTAATCCGCGCCTGTGTCGACCGCGGCCAGCCCTTCCTTGGCATCTGCCGCGGCTTTCAAGAGGTGAACGTGGCCCTTGGCGGCACGCTGCACCCCGAAATCCGTGACCTTCCGGGCCGCGCAAACCACCGGATGCCGCCCGATGGCACGCTGGAGGAATGTTTCGCGCTTCGCCATGCCGTTACCTTCAGCGAAGGCGGGGTCTTTCACCAACTGATGGGCGCGCGCGAGGTGATGACGAACACTCTGCACGGTCAGGGGATCGCGAAGGCTTCTCCACGCATTGTGATCGACGGTCACGCACCCGACGGCACACCCGAGGCGATCTATGTCAAGGACGCTCCCGGCTTCACCCTGTCGGTCCAGTGGCACCCGGAATGGAATGCGGGCGAAGACCCGGTGTCACGCCCGCTCTTCGAAGCTTTTGGCGCAGCGGTGTCTGCCTGGGCGGCCTGCAATGTGGCGTCCGCCCGACGCATCGCGTGATCTTGCTGCGGAGTGCAGATAACCGGTTGAGCCATGGCGGTGGCGTGCTAGCTTCCGCCGCTCTCTGGCCGGGCGTCGGCCTCCTGCGATGATGGATTTCAGCATGTACAGATTGGCTTTTGCGGCTTTGATTTGGGTTTCAGTCGCGCTCACGACCCCCGCTTCGGCCGAGATCGACTGCCAGTCAAGCGCCTTTGCAACCTTCGTGGAGGACCCTGGCTTTACCTGCAAGGACATGCAGAAAGCGACGGTGACCGGATTTGCGACCGATGTTGTGCTGCGGTCGGTGGTTGACGCCAAAGATGCGGGCGCTGCCGACGCGGATGCTCAGGTTTTTTCGGCCGTGCAGGAAGCCCTGACCAGAATGGCCGCACTGGACAGCGGGCAGCCGCTGAGGCTGGGGGATGTGACGGTCGTTCTGATGCGGGCGGGCGCGAAAAACGCGCAAGACACGGCGACAGGCCGCGTTCTAGGCATCGCAAAGCAGCTGGAAGGCGGCTGCGTGCTGGAACTTTACCCGGCACGTCTGGCCGAGCAGGGCAACGACGGGCTTGGCATCCTGCAATTCACCGCCGCGCATGAGCTTTTTCACTGCGTGCAATATGCGACCTGGCCCGCGCTTATGGCGGAATATGACAAGCACAACTGGTGGGTTGAAGGGACTGCCGAGACGGTCGCGCAAGCTGTTTTCCCGACTGCCGAGTTTGCCTTCAAGGAAGGACACAAGTTCGCGGACCGGTTTCGCGATACCCCCCTGACGCAGTTGACCTACGAAAATCTGGTGTTCTTCTCGTGGGTCTGGGCAGAAGACCCCAGACTTCTGTTCAAGATCATTTCGGCCATGCCGGTCGGCGGCAATGAAGCGGCGCAGCAAAAGGCCCTGCTAACGGTAATCCCGGCGGCCGACCTGTCGCGCTTTGTCCGCGATTTTCTGGACAACAAGGTGGTGACGCCGGGCGGGGCTGATCCGATGTTCGGTGAAATTCCCTTGTTGATGGACACCAACATCGGCGCCATCAGCTTTGACGGCGACGACACGCGCGAGGTAAAGGCGAAAGCCTTCACCATTTTCGCCGTGGACGCATCCTTCTCGGGCGGGGCCTATCAGATCGACGTTGCCAACCAGGGTCCCGTCCTTGCCCAGCATCGGGAAAGCGAAGGCGCCGACTGGACCGAAGGTACAATCGCCGCCGATGGCGATTGCACCACGACCCTGACCTACCGCTTTGCCGGAATGGCGACGGGGGCGTCAAAGCTGCGCATCAAGGCGACGAAGGACACCAAGGGCGTCGACTGCAAATCCTGCGGGGCGAAAGCCGTGCGCGACCAGTGCCTGATCGGAACCTGGATGATCGACAACACCGTGCAGGGCATGTCGATTGCCGAGTATATCGGGCAGGGTCGCCCGGCCGGAGCCGTGGTTGTCGGCAAGAACGCGGTGAAGTTCGACGAAGACGGCACGAGCGTCTGGGGCTACCAGAACTTCCTGATCGCGGTGCAGGACAGTCTGGGCGGCTCTCCCGTCACGGGGGCGGTGCTGAACGGCACCATCGATCAGGGCTGGGCCGCCGGAAATGGCCGCCTGAACACCTGCTATGTCAGCAGCGACGCCACGATCAAATTGGCGACCGAGGGTGGCAACATCGGCGATGCGATCCCGATTGCCAGCCTCGCCGAAACGCAACCGCTGGAGCAATACAGCTACGAATGCTCGGGTGACGGCATGCTGATCCTCGAAAAGCAGTCTTTCGTGATGAAGCTTCGGAAGCTGGACTGACGCCCAAAGGCTGGCTGACGCCGATTGAAGCGCCAGCCAGCCTCTTCCTTATCTGTGGTCGCCTGTCTTTCGACAAAACTGCAGTCCACTTTTGTCGGACGGGCTTCAAAGCGGCCGCAGCTTCAGCTTGGTGATCCGGTTTTCCCGCCGGGCGATGACCGTGAAGCGAAAGCCGTGAAAGCTGAACACCTGGCCTTCGTTCGGGATCATCTGCGCCTCGTGAATCACAAGGCCCGCCAGTGTGTTCGCCTCGTCATCCGGCAGACGCCAGTCGGTCGCGCGGTTCAGGTCGCGGATCGTCATCGCCCCGTCGATCAGATAGGCCCCGTCGCTGGTCTTGGTCAGACCGGAATCCTTGTGCACCACGTCGAATTCGTCGGTGATGTCACCGACGATCTCCTCCAGAATGTCCTCCAGCGTAATCAGCCCCTCCAACGTCCCATATTCGTCGACCACCAGCGCAAAATGGGTGCGGCGGGCCAGAAAGGCGCGCATCTGTTCGTCCAGCGTAGTGGTGTCGGGGATGAAATAGGGTTTCATCGCGACCTTTTCGATCTGCAACGCCTCGATTCCGGGCGCGTCTTCGCCCCGCACCAGCCGGTCCACCTCCCGCAGCAGGTCCTTGGCATGGACCACGCCCAGAATGGTGTCGTCACTGTCGCGAAAGATCGGCAGCCGGGTGTGGGGCGAGGCGAGGACCCGGGTGAGGATCTCTCCGGGCGGCAAGTCGGCGTCGATCATCTCGATCTGACGGCGATGGCGCATGATCTCGTCCACCGTGCGGTGCGACAGGTCCAGCGCCCCCAAAAGCCGGTCGCGGTCGGCCTTTTCCACCGCGCCCCCGGAATGGCCCTGCGCGATGGCCCCGGCGATGTCGTCGCGCAAAGCCTCCATCGCGTTTTCCCGGGTTGGTCGGATAAAGCGTCGCACCCAGCGGGTAACGCGATGCAGGGGGCTGGCGGAACGTGAGTCAGATGTTGAATCGCTTGCCATGCGTCAGCCCTTCCGGGCCAGAGGATGCTTGGTCAGGACCAGCTCTTTCAAGTGGTCGTCTAGAACATGGGTGTAGATTTCGGTCGTCGCCACGTCCGAATGCCCCAGAAGCGTCTGGATCACCCTAAGATCGGCGCCGTGGGCAAGCAGATGGGTGGCAAAGGCATGGCGCAGGACATGCGGCGTGACACGGACGGGTGGGATGCCGGCAAGCACGGCCATGTCCTTGACCAGACTGTGGAAATACTGCCGTGTCAGATGTCCCTCGCGCCCGTCGCCGGGAAACAGGAACCGCGACGCCGCCCGCCCTGCCTTGCGGCCCGCCTCATCATCGGCGTCGCGGTGCGTAAGCCAGGTTGCCAAGGCGGTCCGGGCGGGGCTGGACAGCGGCACCATCCGCTCCTTGTCGCCCTTGCCGCGCACCAGAATCATCCGTGGGTCGCCCCGCACGGCGGCAATGGGCAGGCCGACCAGCTCGCTCACACGCAGGCCAGTGGCATAGAGCAGCTCAAAAAGCGCCGTATCGCGCAACCGGTCCGAAGGGTTGCGGGCACGGGTGCGGGCGGCATCCATCAGCCGGGTCACTTCGGCCTCGCTTAGGGTCTTCGGCAGGCTTTTCGCCTTTCCGGGGCCAGAAAGCCGAAGCGCCGGGTTGTCCTTGCGCCAACCCTCCTCGAAGGCAAAACGGAACAGCTGGCGGATCGACGACAGACGCCGCGCGCGGGTGGCCTTGGACAGGCCCTGCGCGTCGCATTGCACGAGGTAGTCTTCCACCGCTACGCGTCCGGCGCTGGCAAAGTCCTGCTGGCGGCGCGACAGCCACTGGGCGAAGTCCATAAGATCGCGGCCATAGGCAAGCTGCGTGTTGCGCGCAGCCCCCA
>JANMGI010000116.1:0-6269 GCA_031374565.1 Paracoccaceae bacterium
AACGCCGCCGTAGCGCTTGGTCAGGCCCTTGGTTTCAAGAATGATATCGTTCATCGCTCAGCTCCTCGTCCGGGCTTTTTGCCGCCACTGGTCCAGCACGACAGCGCCAATGATGATCCCGCCTTTCACCATTTCCTGATAGTAGGCATCCAGCTTCAAGAACGTGAAACCCGAGATGATCACCCCGAAGATCAATGCCCCAAGCGCGGTGCCGATGATCGACCCCCGCCCACCCTGCAATGAAATTCCACCGATCACAGCCATGGCGATGGCGTCGAGTTCATACATCACGCCCATGTTTGCCTGAGCGGTCTGGCCCTTCGACGACACCACGATGGCCGCAATCGACGCGAGCATGCCCGCAATCACATAAACCAGCACCTTGTGCCGGTCGACGTTGATGCCCGACATCCGCGTCGCCTGTTCATTGGACCCGATGGCGTAGGAATGCTTGCCATACTTCGTATAGGTCATGATCACATGGAACAGCACCGCCAGGGCGATGAACACGAAGACCGGGCGCATCCCGGTGCCGATGGCGTTGTAGCTTTCTGTCGGGAAGGAAATCGGGTTGCCGGTGGACCACCAGCGCGCAAAACCCCGGGCTGACACCATCATGCCCAGTGTGGCGATGAAGGGGGGGATCTTGGTGTAGGCGATCAGCGCGCCGTTTACCAAACCGGCCAGCAAACCCACGCAAAGCCCGATGACAATCGGCACAAGAACCGGCAAATCCATCGCCCACTCACCGAAAATCGCCTTCGGGTTCGGGTTCCCGTTGACCAGCGCGGTCTGCGCGAAACTCATCGCGACCATGGCCGTCGCGCCGACAATCGACCCCGACGAAAGATCAATCCCGCCGGTGATGATCACCTGAGTGACCCCCAAGGCGATGATGCCGACGGTTGCCACCTGCAGGATGATGATCGACAGGCGCTGCGTGTTGAACAGGCCATCAGTGCCCTCGCGCGTGTTGAACAGGAAGCTTTCGCCGATGATCAGGCGGCCCAGCAGTTCGAAGGCCACCACGATGATGACCAGCGCCATGAAGACGTTGAATTCCTGCGGTCGCGCCTTTTTCGTCGGGTCGTATTTCAGCCCCCCAAGGCCAGGTGTCGGCTCTGCCACTTCGCTCTCCCCCCGATGTGTTCCGCAGTCTGCCCGCGTTTGCGGGCGCGGGCGACAGAAAAGGGGCGGAGCATCGCACCGCCCCCGTGATCCCGAAAGATCAGTTCTTCGCAGCGTAATCCGCGACGTTGGCAGGCGTCACCAGTTGGAACGGAATGTAGACCTTCTGCTCAACCGCTTCGCCTTTGGACAGCTTGATCGCTGCATCCAGCGCGCCCGAGCCCTGGCCCGCCGCATCCTGGAACACCGTCACGTCCAGATCGCCCGCCTGCATCGCAGCCAGCGCGTCCTGAGTCGCGTCGACGCCGCCGACCACGACCGTCGCCATGTCGATGCCGCCCGCCTTCATCGCCTGAATGGCACCGATTGCCATTTCGTCATTGTTGGCGATGACCCCATCAAACGGTGTGCCCGTCGACAGCCAGTTGGTCATCAGGGTCTGCGCCTGATCACGGCTCCAGTTGGCGGTCTGCTCGTCGATGATCGTCAGCTCGACAACGCATTTGCCAGCGGCCATCACATCATGAATGTCGGCAGTGCGTTGCACAGCGGCCTGGTTGGAAAGCTCGCCCATCATCACGTAGACATTGGCTTTGTCTTTGCCGGCGGCCTTCAGCTGCGCGCAAACCTCGATGGTTTCCAGCGTGCCCGAATCCACTTCGTTTGACGCCACAAACGCCTGATTGTCCGGAAGCGTGTCCAGGTTGATCGGCTGACGGTTCACATAAACCAGCGGGACGCCAGCCGCTGCGGCGGCGTCGGTCATCGCCTGGGTGGCCGAGGTGTCAACCGGGTTGACGATAATCGACGACACGCCCGAGGCGATGAAGTTGTTGATCTGGTCCAACTGCTTGGCCACATCATTCGCCGCATCCTCGATCTGCACCGAAACGCCCAGCTCGGTCGCTTTGGCATCGATTCCGTTGCGCAGAACGGTCAGGAAGTTGTCGTCAAACGCGGCCATCGAAACGCCGATGCCGTCTGCCATTGCGGTGGTTGTGGTCAGCGCGGCGATGCCCGCGGCAAGTAGCGTCTTTTTCATGTCTCTCTCCCTTGGTGGATGTCCGGCACATCCTGAATTGAACCGGAAGGACCCGTTCTTTTCGGGCCTGAATTCAGGCCGCCCTTGCCGCCAGGCCCCGGCGGATAAAGTCGAAGGACCGCGAAAGTTCGGCAGCCGGGTCGGCGTAGGCGTGAACTTCGGGCGAAAATGCCTCGAAGCTGATCGGTCCGTTCCAGTCCGCAGCGCGCAGGGCGGCGATCTGCTCGATGTTGCCCAGACGGTCACCGGGTGTCACCAGCACGCGGTGCGGGTCACGCATGTCATTGATGCCGACCTCCTGATCGACAACGCCCGAGACGTGGACAATTCCGGTATGGTCCGGGAACAGCGGCCCGCCATGGGCCAGCGTGTGGTGGAACGTGTCATGTACCAGTTTGAAGCGGCCCTTGCCGCCGACCGCCTCGATCCCCTCCACCGCTTCCGCCTTGTAGCGCAGCGCACAGATCTCGAATCCCAGCGGCTCAACCATGCCGACCAAACCGTGGTCTTCCAGCATCAGCTTCAAAGCCTTCAACGCGACACGAAGGTTGGCCTGACGCTCGCCATTGCCCATGCCCAGATTGTCGTTGCGCGGAATCAGGCTTATCGCTTCGGCCCCGGCGGCCTTGGCAATCTTCATCAAGGCCAAAGCTTCGGCTTCCTTGTCCGCCGACCAGTCGTTGAAGCGCTTCACCTCGGCGACTGCCAGCAAACGCAACCCGCTGTCGCGGACATGCTTGCCAGCCTCGGACGGGTCCATGCCGTCGAACAGCGGCTGGGGCAGATCGTTGCGGACCTCGATTCCGACACAGCCAAGCGTGGCGGACAGGACAACAAGCTCGCGGAAGGAAAGGCGGGCCACCGTCATGTGGTTCAATGCGAAGTTTATCATTCCCGGCCTCCCCGACCGTGGCGATTTCTTTGTCCGGACCATCCTCGACAGGACGCCGTCGCGTCAATCCGTCACGGGGCGAACACGTCATTCGTGACGAAAGCCACAGCATGGTCTTGACGTATTATCGTCAGACAGACTCGGGAAGGAAAAGGTCGGGCGACAGGAAATGCTGGCCTTGAACCGGGATCATGCCCCCATTGACCGCCTCGGTTGCAAGACGGACAAGGTCGTCGCACAGCCTCTGCAACGGGGTCGCGATGACCATCGAGACATGCCGCCCGATTAGCGCCGCACGGCTTTCCGGGGTCAGCTCGTTCACCACCAGCGCCACCTCGCCCGGCTGCCGAGCCTCACGCACGGCGGCAATCGCGCCCTCCATCCCGCCACCCGCGCAATAGATGCCACGCAGATCGGGGTGCCGCGACAGCAGGTCCAGCGTCGCCTCATAGGTCAGCTGCCGCGTTTCCAGGTTGATCAGCGTATCCAGAATCTGGAACTGCGGAGCGTGCTCACGGAAGTAGCTGCGCACCCCGGTTTCGCGAAGCTCGTGGCCATGCCAGCGGTAACCCCCCACGAAAACCGCAATCTTCCCAGCGTGGTGCGATGCCGTGGCAATCATGTGCGCGGCGATCCGTCCGACCTTCAAGTTGTTGAGTCCCAGGTAGTTTTGCCGAACACCCTGCCCAAAGTCATTCAGCAGTGAAAAGCAGGGAATACCTTTGGCGTTCAACCGCACGACCGCTTCGGTCACGTCAGGATGCGTCACCGCCGTCGCAGCTATTGCATCGACCCGACTGGCCATTCCTTCCATCAGCTCGATAAAATCCTTCGGCGACTGTGACGCCGCAAACGCCACCTGCAATGACGCGCGCACTCCGATGGCCTGGGTCACCGCCCGCTCGGCCTCGGTCTTGAACTGCTGGTAGAAGGACTGGCGCTCCTTGTGCAGCACCAGACCCAATCGCAACCGGGGCAGGTCGGCCTGTACCCGCTGCCCGATCAGTGGCGCGGCGTGATAGCCGATCAACCGTGCCGCTTCATAAACCTTCCGGGCGGTGTCTTCCCGCACCCTTTCGCGTCCATTCAGGACACGGTCGACCGTCGCGCTGGACACACCGGCCTCGCGGGCGACATCGTGGATGGTGGGACGGTTTGCCATTGTGTCTGACGAAAACCCATCAGTCTGATGCTGGATCATGATGTATCATGACGAAACCTGCAAGCTTGGCTCTTGGCGACCGGGCAAGTTCCAACTTATCCACGTCTTAGGGATGCGGTCTTGTCAGAAAGTGCTGGGCCAATAGGATTGGTCCGGGAACGCAGCGGGGTTCGAAGATGAGCAAGCGAGACTACAGCCTATTCGGGCCTGACGCCAAGCGCGCGGTGGAAAGCGGACTTACGGCAGCCGAGTGGTATCATACCGAAGTGCCGCGCAAGGTCATGAAAGACCTGATGGCGCGCAGCGATGGCCCCGCGATCCGCGACACGATCATCCTTTACGGCAGCATGATCGTGCTGGCCGGGGTCGGAATCGCGCTTTGGCCGTCATGGTGGTCCGCGCCGTTCTGGCTAGCCTACGGCGTCCTCTACGGGTCAGCCTCTGATTCGCGCTGGCATGAATGCGGCCACGGCACCGCTTTCAAGACGGCGTGGATGAACAACGCTGTCTACCAGATCGCCAGCTTCATGATCATGCGCAACTCTGCCACCTGGCGCTGGAGCCATGCGCGACACCATTCGGAAACCTATCTTGTCGGACGCGACCCGGAAATCGCCGTGATGCGCCCGCCGGAAATGGCCAAGCTGATCCTGAATTTCTTCGGCATCATCGACGTGATCAATTTCGTGCCGACCCTGATCCGCAATGCGATGTCGGGCCCGACGGCGGCCGAGAAGACCTTCGTCCCGCAAAGTGAATGGGGCAAGGTGCAGCGCGTCGCGATCATTCACCTGGCAATCTACGTCACTACGATCATTGCCGCGATCTCGTGGGGGTCGATTCTGCCCTTGATGGTGATCGGCCTGCCGCGGATGTACGGCGCCTGGCATCACATCATGACCGGGCTTCTTCAGCACGGCGGGCTGGCTGACAACGTCATCGACCATCGGCTGAACAGCCGCACTGTCCTGATGAATCCCATCAGCCGCTTCATTTACTGGAACATGAACTACCACGTCGAACACCACATGTTCCCGATGGTCCCCTACCACGCCCTTCCGCGCCTGCATGAAATCATGAAAGCCGACCTGCCGCCGCCCAACCGCTCCATCGCTCAGGCATTTGCCGAGATGTGGCCCGCGATCAAGCGCCAGGTGCAGAGCGAGGAGTATTTCATCCGCCGCGACCTGCCACCGACCGCCAAACCCTACCGCGAGGATTTCCATCAATACGTGCCGGGCATGATGCGCCCCGCCGCCGCAGAATAAGGACGCCGAAATGCCCTGGATTGACGCCTGCACCACCACCGACATCGACGAAGAAGACCTGATCCGCTGGGACCACGCGGGCAAGACCTTCGCGATCTACCACTCACCTGAGGGAGACTTTTTCGCGACCGCAGGCCTTTGCACGCACGAAAACGTCCACCTTTGCGACGGTCTGGTGATGGGAAACCTGATCGAATGCCCCAAGCACAACGGCCAGTTCGACTATCGCACGGGTGAGGCGATGCGCGCCCCGGTCTGCGTGAACCTGAAAACCTTCCCGGTCAAAGTCGAAGGCGACCGCGTCTTCGTCGAGATCGCGTGATGGCCCGCCTGACGGTCAAGGATCTTCTGGACCAGCGCGGCAAACACCAGTTCGCGATGCTGCGGGTCGAGACGCTGGAGGAAGCCGAAGCCGCCGCAAGGGCAGGGGTCGAGCTTCTGTCGATTCCACCGTCGATGCTGATGGACCGCCGCTTCCGCGACGCCGCCCCGGACACCTTCGCCTTCCCCGGTGACAACTTCTACGAAATCGGCGGAACGGATGATTTACTGCGCTGGGCCTTCCCCCTCTACAAACACGGCGCAGACGGCTTCTATTGCTCCGGCTCGCTTGCAACAGTGAAAGCGATGGCCGACCACGCCCTCCCGGTCTGCGGTCATGTCGGCCTGATCCCGTCGAAACGCACCTGGACCGGCGGCTTCAAGGCCGTGGGCAAAACGCTGGAGAGCGCCAAGCTGGTCTGGAACCAATGCAGGGCGCTGCAAGATGCCGGAGCC
>JANMGI010000149.1:0-7839 GCA_031374565.1 Paracoccaceae bacterium
GATGCTGGCGCTGGTCAAGCTGGACGCGATGGCCGGTCGCCGCACCAGCCAGCTGTCCGGCGGCCAGCAGCAGCGCGTGGCCCTGGCGCGGGCGCTTGCGCCGCAGCCGAAGGTGCTGCTTCTGGATGAACCGCTCAGCGCGCTGGACCTGAAACTGCGCAAGGAAATGCAGATCGAGCTGAAGCGCCTGCAACTTGAGACCGGCATCACCTTCATCTTCGTGACCCACGACCAGGAAGAAGCCCTGACCATGTCCGACCGCATTGCAGTGATGAGTGCTGGAAAGATCCAACAGGTTGGCAGCGCGCGCGACATCTACATCCACCCCAAGAACCGCTTTGTCGCAAGCTTCGTCGGCGAGACAAACTTTCTGACCGGCGCTTCCGAAGACGGCACGCTGCGCCTTGCCACCGGCGAGAGGATCACCGTGCCGGGCCTGCGCGCGGGCGGCACGGCAACGGTCAGCGTCCGCCCCGAACAGCTGCGGCTGGGGGCGGTCGCAGATGGCGGCCTTGCGGCCAAAGTCCGCACGCTGGTCTATTTCGGCACCGACACGCATTGCCACCTTGGCCTTGTCGACGGAACCGAGGTGGTGGCGCGCCTGCAAAGCCCGGCTTCGGGCGAGGCGGGACTGTCCGAAGGTCAGGAGGTTGGCATCCGCTTTACCGACGGCGCCGTGCAGCGGGTGGAGGATTGACCATGAGCCGCGCTGAAGAGGCAGCCCTGCTGCAGTCCGACCGGAACGGCTGGCTACTGGTCACACCGGCGCTGATCGTGCTGGGACTGGCCGCGATCCTGCCGCTTCTGGTGATGCTGGTCTATTCGTTACTCACGCCGGGAGATTTCGGCAATGTCGAATTGATCTTCTCCTGGGACGGCTGGGTGTCGATCCTGTTCCAGCGCGACATCTTCGACGACACGCTGGGTCTGGCCGACGCGCATCTGACGATTTTCTGGCGGTCGATCTGGCTGTCGGTGGTCACGACGGTCCTGGCCTTCGTCATCGGCTTTCCGACCGCCTGGTTCATTGCCACCCGTCCGCCGCGCGAACGGTCGCTGTGGCTGTTCCTTGTTACCATCCCGTTCTGGACCAACCTTCTGATCCGCACCTTTGCCATTCTGGAGGTGATCCGCTCCGAGGGGCTGATCAACACCGCGCTGATGAAAACCGGGATGATCCAGGAACCGATCCAGATGCTTTACACCGATGGCGCGGTGCTGGCGGGGATGGCCTATGTCTACCTGCCCCTGATGGTGCTGCCGCTTTACGCCGCGATCGACCGTTTTGACATGCGGATGCTGGAAGCCGCATATGACCTTTACGCCAGCCGCTGGGGCGCCTTGCGCCGGGTGATCCTGCCCATCGTCAGCCCGGGTATCGTCGCCGGATCGATCCTGGTGTTCGTGCCATCGCTTGGGGCTTACGTCACGCCCCGCGTGCTGGGTGGCGGCAAGAACATGATGATCGGCAACTTCATCGAGCTGCAGTTCGGTCAGGGCCGCAACTGGCCCCTCGGCGCGTCGCTGTCAATGCTGCTTCTGGTGATCGTGACAGTGGCGCTGCTGTTCTATGTCCGGGCCGCGAACCGGGGGACGCAGACCCATGGCTGACCGATTCGCCGTCAACCGGCTGCCCGGGTTCACGACCATCGCGATTCTTGCCTTCCTGGCACTTTACATTCCCATCGTCACGCTGGTGTTCTTCTCGTTCAATGCGGGCAAGACAGTGATGGATTTCAACGGCTTCTCCTTGCAATGGTATGCCGTCGCCTGGGGCAATACCACCGTGCAAGAGGCGGCCTGGCGGTCGGTGGTCATCGCCTTCTGGGCCACGCTGATCGCGACCACGGCGGCGACGATGGCAGCGCTTGGCACCACGCGGCGGCGTCCGTTCAAGGGGCAGACCGCCGTCTATGTTGCGATCAACCAGCCCCTGATGGTGCCCGAGATCGTCACCGCCGTGGCGCTCTTGATCGTCTTCGCCTGGGTCAAGGTGCAGACCGGCTATCAGGGGCTTGGCTACCTGATCCTGGCCCACGCCGCCTTCTGTGTCCCCTTCGCCTACCTGCCCATCCGCGCGCGGCTTGAAGGCATGGACCTTAGCCTCGAAACCGCCGCAGCCGACCTTTACGCGACCCCCTGGGCCACCTTCCGGCGCGTCACCCTGCCCCTGATGGCACCGGGGATCGTGGCCGGGGCGATGCTGGCCTTCATCACCTCGCTGGACGATGTCGTGATCACCGAATTCGTGAAATCGGCGGGACAGGACACGCTGCCAACCTACATGCTGGGTCAGCTTCGGCGCGGGGTCACGCCCGAGGTGAACGCCATTTCCACCGTGCTTCTGGGATTGACCGTGGTCATCCTGACGGCATTCTTTCTACTCACCCGCGAACGGCGCTGACCAAAAGACGCCGTAGCATTCAACATGGAGACGACGATGAAACAGATGATGACGGCCCTGGCGCTGGTCCTTGCCGGCCCAGCCTTCGCCGAGGGCGAGCTGCAGCTGTACAACTGGGGCAACTACACCAGCCCTGAGCTGCTGGAGAAGTTCGAAAAGGAAACCGGGATCAAGGTCACGGTCACCGACTATGACAGCAACGACACCGCCCTTGCCAAGATCGAGGCCGGCGGTGCGGGCTTTGACCTTGTAGTGCCGTCGGCCAACTATGTGCCGATCTGGATCGAGAAGGGCCTTGTGCAGGAACTTGACCTGACCAAGCTGCCGAACCACGCCAACATCGCGCCGAAATGGATGGATGTCGCCTACGATCCGGGCCGGAAGTATTCGGTCCCGTGGCAGTGGGGCATCACCGGCGTAGCGGTCAACACCTCGGTCTATGGCGGCGACATCAGCACCAGCGCCATCTGGCTTGATCCGCCGGAAGAGCTGAAGGGCAAGATCAACGTGACGCCGGAAATGAACGACGTGGTGGCGCTGGCCACGATGTATGTCGGGGGCGAGCCCTGCTCTGAAGACACCGAAGTGCTGAAAAAGGCGCGCGACAAGCTGATGAACGCCAAGCAGTACTGGATGAGCATGGACTACGGTATGGAAGACAAGATGGCCACGAACGACGTGGCCGCCTCGGTCTACTGGAACGGTGCCATGATCCGCGCGCGCCTGAAGAACCCGGACGTGAAGTTCGCCCTGCCGAAAGAAGGGTTCGTCACCTGGATGGACCAGGTGATGCTTCTGTCGGATGCCAAGAATGTCGATCAGGCCTATACCTTCCTGAATTTCATCGCCGATCCGCAGAACGCGGCCCTGATCTCGAATTTCGCGCGCTATGGCAGCGGCATCGCCGGGGCCGAGGACTATATGGACGATGTCATGAAGACCGCGCCCGAACTGCAGATTCCCGCCGACATGGCCGACAAGGGCCGGTTCATCCCGACCTGCGGCCCGAAGGCCCAGGAATACGTCACTGCGATCTGGACCGAACTGCAGAAGTAGCGCCGGTTGATCTGTCGGAGCGGGGGGTTTCACACCCCCCGATCCCCCCGTGGGATATTTGTGGACGAAGAATGATGCTGGAGTGGTCGGCGGCAGAACTGTCGCGAGCAATCCATGCGCGCAAGGTTGCCCCGTCCGAAGTGATGGCCGTGTGGCTGGCTCAGGTTGCGGCGGCGAACGGGCCGGTGAATGCACTGGTATCATTGCGCGACCCTGACGACCTGGTGCGGCAGGCGCGGGCGCTTGACGATGCGGCACCTGCGGGCTGGCTGCACGGCATTCCTTTCGGCGTGAAGGATCTGGTGGCGACGAAGGGGTTGCGGACGACCTGGGGCTCGCCGCTTTACGCGGATCATGTGCCGGTAGCGGATGATCTGGTCGCGGCGCGGTTGCGGGGCGCCGGCGCGGTGATTGCGGCCAAGACCAATGTGCCGGAATGGGGACAGGGGTCGCATTCCTTCAACCCCGTCTTCGGGGTGACGCGGAACCCTTATGACCTGTCGCGCAGCGCCGGCGGGTCCTCGGGCGGGGCGGCGGCGGCGTTGGCCTCGCGGATGGCCTGGGTGGCCGATGGCAGCGACATGATGGGGTCTTTGCGCAATCCGGCAGCGTTCTGCAACGTCTACGGCTTTCGCCCCACATGGGGAGTGGTGCCGCAGGATGCGGAGGGGGAGTGCTACCTGTCGACGCTGTCGACCGAAGGTCCGATGGCACGAACGGTCGAGGATGTGGCGCGGTTGCTGGGTGTGCTTGCGGGCGAGAACCCCGAAGCGCCCTTCCCCCGCGCGGTACCGGACGTGCTGTCGGGGTTGGATCGTGGCATCAAGGGGAAGCGGATCGGCTGGCTTGCCGACTGGGGCGGTGCATATGCGATGGAGCCGGGCATCCTGGACCTGTGCGAAACTGCGCTGCGCCAGATGGAGGAGATGGGGGCGGTAGTGGAGCCTTTGGCGCCCCCATTTCCGGCGGAAAAGCTGTGGTCGTCCTGGGTGACATTGCGGGCGATGCTGAACGCAGGGGGCAAGCGGGCGCTGGCCGAGGATGCGGACAAGCGCGCGCTGACGAAGCCCGAAACGATCTGGGAGATCGAACAAGGTCTTAGCCTTTCGGCGCAGGCAGTCTATGAGGCCAGCGTGATCCGCAGCCACTGGCACGCCCATGCGGCCCGGCTTTTCCAGCGCTTTGACGCGGTCGTGCTGCCCAGCGCCCAGGTCTGGCCTTTCCCGGCCGGTTGGCGCTGGCCCGAAAGGATCGCCGGTCGGCAGATGGACACCTATCACCGGTGGATGGAGGTGGTGGTTCCTGCCAGCCTGATCGGGCTTCCCGCGTTGTCGGTGCCCGGCGGTTTCGGGGTGAACGGTTTGCCGTGCGGAATGCAGATCATCGGACGGTCGGGCGATGATGCCGGGGTGCTGAGCATCGGGCATGCCTGGCACCGGGCAACGGAATGGCCGCAGCGGCGGCCCCCTGTGCTGGCATCGCTGTCGCCTTCGCGCTAAGGATTGGCGAAAAGGGAGGCTTGGATGATCCTGGGTCATATCGGGGCGCGCAAAGGGTCGAAGGGCGTGCCGGGAAAGAACTTTCGCCCGCTATGCGGCAAGCCCTTGATTGACTGGTCGCTGGACCAGCTTTTCGCCAACCCCCGCATCGGCGCGGTCGTCGTCTCGACCGATGACGAGGCGATCTATGGTCATGCCGTCAAGCGTGGCGCGCTTGAGATCGGGCTGCGTCCTGCCGAGCTTGCCACCGACACGGCCCCGAAATGGGGCGTATGGCAGCACGCGCTGGCCGCAAGCGAGGCGCTTATAGGGCCTGTGTCAGCCTTCCTTGACCTTGACTGCACCTCACCCCTGCGCCTGCCCGCAGACGTCGACGGCGCGCTGACACTTTACCAAATCGAACATCCTGACATGGTAATGAGCGTTTGCGAGGCGCGAAAGAACCCATATTTCAACCTTGTTGAACCTGACAGCACCGGAGCGCTGCATGTCTCGAAGCCCCTGCCCGGCGGGGTCTGGGCACGGCAGGATGCGCCAATGGTCTATGAACATGTCGGCATGGTCTATGTGGTCGACCCCGGATACCTGCGCACCGCCAGGACGATCTACGAAGGCCGCGTGATCCCCTACGTGTTGCCGTCCGAGCGCTGCCACGACATCGACACTCCTTACGACTTCCGGCTGGTCGAGTTCCTGTTGTCCGAACAGCTGAAAGACGGCGTGGTCAAGGCCTGAGCAGGGGCGCGATGGCGGCGAGCGTGCGCGCCGTGGCCCCGGAATGGGCGGCCACGAATGACGTGATCGCCTCCGCTGCCGGATCAGGCCAGTTCAACACGTCCCTCACCAGCTTTTCAGCGCAGGTCTGGTGGCACACACCCGCCGCGATTGCCTCGACCGCCGGGTATTCGATGGTCTGGAGGTGCGGTCCGACTAGAACTGGCAGCTTCAGGGCCAGCGGCTCGATGATGTT
The DNA here is from genome assembly GCA_031374565.1 of Paracoccaceae bacterium. Taxonomy (GTDB): domain Bacteria; phylum Pseudomonadota; class Alphaproteobacteria; order Rhodobacterales; family Rhodobacteraceae; genus Tabrizicola. The sequence goes on from JANMGI010000149.1 coordinate 5,930, forward strand.
GTGGGACCCCGCGGGCTGAAACCCGCCGCCCACAACCACGCGGTCGGCAAGGGCAAGGTAGAAGTACATCTCGCCCAGCGAATCTCCAAGCAGCACGTCCATCGGGGCCTGGGACAGGGGCGCGAAAGCGCGGCTGAACCTGGTGCTGCGGCGATCCGTCAGAACGCCCTTTTCTGCCAGCGCGCGGGCCACGGCATCGAACCGCTCTGGCGCGCGGGGGATGAAGATTACGACGGGCGGGGTCCGAAGCGACAGAATCTGTTGCGCCGCCGAGATGAACAGCGCCTCTTCCGGTTCCGTGACCGAAACAAAGGCGATGACCCGGCGCGGACCAAGGCCGGGACGCAGGGCGGCGGCAGCGGCAAGATGCGCGGCCGGGATCGGCTGATCGAACCGCAGCTCACCCGTCACGCTGATGTTCCGGACCCCAACCGACGCAAAGCGCTGCGCTTGCAGCTCGGACTTCACCAAAGCCCCGGCAAAGCCGCGCATCAGGGCGGGCCGGATGCCGTAGCGCGCATCGCGGGCCATGGAATCAGAGGGATACTGTGCATTGCACATGTAAAGTTTAACCTGCGCTTTGCGCGCCGCAAAGATCATCCGCGGCCAGATCTCGATCTCCATCACCAGGCCAAGCTTTGGGCGAAACGCTTTGAAGAACCCGTTGTAAGCCCATGATGTCTCTAGCGGAACCCAGACGGCAGCAAGACGCCCGCTTGCAATCTCGACGGCGAAGACCTTTTCCGCCTCACGCCGGCCTGCTGGCGTGAAAAGCGTGATGACCAGGGTTTCGCCCCGGTCCAGCAAGGTGCGGATCAGGGGTACAGCTGACCGAAGTTCGCCCAACGAGACGGCATGAACCCAGACCGAACCCGGCATCGATTGTGTGTATCTGCCAAAACGCTCTGCCAGATGCTGGCGGTAAAGCGGGTCCTTGCGGCCACGCTTCCACAGATACGCCAGCGCGATGGGCAGGCCGAGATGCCACAGCAGCGACCAGAGCCGAAGGAAAATCCAAAGCCTCATGCCAGGCCCCCAAGCGACAGAAGGGCAGCGGCGAGGCGCAGAACCGACCCCTGAGCGGTGTCGGAGAGCGCTTTCGCCCGGGCTGCCATTGCTGCGTTATCGGCCATCAGCGCCGCGCCCAGCGTTTCGGGGGTGACCGGCAGCGCGGCACTTGCCTTGTGCAATGCGGTAAAGTCGGCGACAAAATTTGCCGTGCGGGGTCCGTGCAGGATAGCCGACCCCAGCGCTGCGGGCTCCCACGGGTTGTGGCCTTCGGTCGAACCGAAAGTGCCGCCGATCAGGGTGACAGGGCAAAGGCGATACCAGAGCCCCATTTCGCCAAGGGTGTCGACGATCCAGACGTCGGCAGTCGGCCCCTGCCCGACGCTACGGCGCGTGGCGGTCAACCCAAGTTCGGCAACGCGGGCTGCAACCTCGGCGCCGCGGGTGTGGTCACGCGTTGCGATCAGGAGGAGCGGTTTTTTGGGCAGCGCCCGGAGGGCGGACAGGGTGACGACCTCATCCTCGGGGTGGGATGAGGCAAGAAGCACTGTGCTGCGACCGGCCAGTTCGGCCTGCGCTTCGGCCAGCGCCGTCGCGTCTGCGGACAGCCCAGGGGCTGCGGACTTGAGACATGCGGTCACTCGGACCCCTTTGGCACCAAGGGCTTGCAGATTGCCGACGGTTCCCGTGTCCTGTGCAGTGATCAGCTGGAACCGGACGAAGAGGTCGGCATAAAGCCCCCCAAAACGTCTGCGACGTCTGAAAGACTCGGTGTTCATCCGGGCGTTCACCAGCGCCAGCGGGATGCCCCGGCGGTCGGTCGCAACAACAGCGCCGGGCCAGAGGTCCTGTTCGGCCCAGATCGACAGATCCGGACGCCAATGATCAAGAAACTGTTCCAG
>JANMGI010000168.1:0-2116 GCA_031374565.1 Paracoccaceae bacterium
CTGAAGTTCATCGCCAAGCGCGCCACCACCGTGGAAGAGATCAACGCGGCCATCCGCAAGGCGGCGGACGGACCGCTGAAGGGCATCCTTGGCTATACCGATGAAAAGCTGGTGTCGTCGGATTTCAACCACGACCCGCATTCTTCGGTGTTCCACATGGACCAGACCAAGGTGATGGACGGCACCTTCGTGTCGATCCTTAGCTGGTATGACAACGAATGGGGCTTCTCAAACCGCATGGCTGATACTGCCGTGGCGATGGGCAAGCTGATCTGAACCTGTTGAAATCGTGACGAAAGGGCGCCTATGGGCGCCCTTTTTCATGACCAAAGCCATGCATTCAGTGCATAGCTGCACCGCAGCATTGGTCGTTGTTGGCGCTAACAGAATGCCTATGTTCTGGCCATGCGAGGAAGGACAAGCAGACCGCTCGCAAGATGAAAAGGACGATGATGATGATTTCCGTTTATGAAATGCTGAAGACTGCCGCCGCGAACTATGCGCTTTACCGCCAGACCCGCGAGGAGATTGCCAATCTGCCCACAGACATCGCGCTGGACCTTGGGATCTTCCCGGGCGACGCGGACCGCATCGCGCGGGAAGCCGTCTACGGCAAGGCCGCCTGATCCCAAAAGATCAGTAGCAGAATTCCAGGCGGGCCTCAGTCCCGCCTTCCGGGCGGCGCTCCATTGCAAGAGTGCCGCCCAATTGTTTCGCGAACTGCCGCGCGATCGACAGACCCAGACTGCGGGTCTTCTCGATGTCGAAATTGTCCGGAAGGCCCTGACCGTTGTCGACAATCCGTAAAAGCGCCCGGCCCGCATCCTGCCCTGCCGCAAGATGAACGATGATCTTTCCCGTCCTGCCGCCCGGAAAGGCATGTTCCAGCGTGTTCACGACCAGTTCAGCGGCGATCAGCCCAAGTGGCATCGACACGTCGGGCCCGACAGACAGCGGGAGTGCATCCACGGTCAGGCCGACGCGGGTGGCAGCGCCCGAGCTTTCCACAAGATCGCGACCAGTGTCGGCGAGGAACCGGGCCATGTCGACGGTCTGGCCTGACGGGTCATGGAGGTTGCGCATGATCCGCGCCACCAGGTCAATCCGGCGGACCGAATCCTCCAGCGCCACCCCGGCGGCGTCATCGGTGACCATGCGACGCTGCAACTTCAGAAGACCCGAGACCGTGGCCAGGTTGTTCGACACCCGATGTTGCAGCTCCTGGAACATCAGGTGGCGCTGTTCGGCCAGCCGGGCGTTGGCCTTGCGTTCCAGATCCAGCGCCCGCATCGTCCGTCGGCCGAGATAGATCAGGCTGATCGATATCCCCGCGATAAACGCATAGAACAGCATCGCGATGATCGATGCGCTGTTCACGGAAAAGCTCTGCAAGGGTGGGATGAAGTAGTACCAGGCCGAAAGGCCGCTGGCCACAGCTATGGCGACGCCTTGTTGGGTGCCAAGGAAATACGACCCGATGATGACGGCCGGGAAGAAGGTCACATAGGGAAAGCCCGGCGGCAGCTCGCCTTCCAGCTGGTAACGAATTGCAAAGGCTGCACCGAAGGCTGCCAGCGCCAGTCCCCAGCGCAGGGCTGGGTGGATTGTTCGTGGCTCCCACCGGCTGACGTTTTCAACGACGGTCACGCGCAGCCTCGTTCGCAGATAGGCAGTTGGCCAAAGTCCGTCATTTCACCGTTTCCGATGCGATTGCAAGGCAGCCTGCACCGGAGGCGTGACGAACTTCGACACATCCCCGCCCAGTCGCGCGATTTCTTTCACCAGTTTCGAGGCGATCGCCTGCCGCCGGGCGTCGGCCATCATGAACACCGTCTCGATGCTGGCATCCAGCGCCCGGTTCATGCCGACCATCTGGAATTCATACTCGAAGTCCGCCACCGCCCGCAGGCCCCGGATGATGATCCCGGCGCCCACATCGCGCGCGCAATCGATCAGCAGGTTCTCGAACGGATGAACGACGATTTCGCCCCCGGTCTTCGCGATGATCGCGGCGCATTCGGCCTCGACCATCGCGACCCGCTCTTCCAGGCTGAACAAGGGGCTTTTGTCACGGTTTATCGCCACACCGATCACCAGACGGTCAACCAGCGCCATG
>JANMGI010000192.1:0-2927 GCA_031374565.1 Paracoccaceae bacterium
TGATCGACGAGATTGACCGCACCTTGCGAGAACGCCAGGCGGATCAGCTGTTGCAGCTTTGGCCCTCGCCCCTCAACCCCGGCAACTGGCCCGAGGCGGCCATCGGCTTTGCCGACACGGTGCAGCGGTTGTGGGATGAGACCACTGAGGCCTGGGAAACCCCCAAGGCGCGGGGCGAGCTGTTCGATAACCTGCCGCTGATCGTGGTTCTGATGATCGTGGCCGTGGCGCTGGTGGTCTATGTCCGACGCTGGACCGAACGTTTCACGGAACGGCTGCAACAGGGGGCCTCGGTCCGGGGGCGGCATTTCTGGGCGCTGATCGCGTCGCTAGGCGGGATCCTCCTGCCGACCATGGGGGTGGTGGCGCTGTCCTGGGCGCTTCTGGCCAGCGGGATGCTGGGTGAGGTTGGCAGCCAAATCGCCGTGGCCTTGCCCTTTGCGGGCTTCGTGATCTTTGCCGCCGCATGGCTGGGCGCGCGGGCCTTCCCGCGGCTGCAAGGCGATGGTGCGGTTCTGCCGTTGCCGCCCGAACGTCGGGCCGAAGGGCGGTTCCTGTCGGTGATGATGGGCCTGGTCATCTCGGCCGAGATGCTGCGCGGGGCTGCGATGGATGCGCAGGCCTATTCCGACGCCACGACCGCGGTAATGTCCTTCCCGATCCTGCTGACGGGCGGGCTGGTGCTGATCCGGCTGGGCCGGACCTTGCGCAAGACCCGCGAGGCCGACGAGAAGGCCGGAACCTACGCGCTGCGGCTGATCCAGCTTCTGGCCCAAGGTTTGACCATCCTGGGTGTCCTTGGTCCGGTGCTGGCGGGCTTTGGCTATGTCCAGGCGGCAGAGGCGGTGATTTATCCGGCAATGCTGTCTTTTGCACTCGTGGCGTTCCTGTTCATCCTGCAGCGCCTGATCGGCGACGCCTGGACGCTGGTGACCAAGCAAGAGGAAACTGCCCGAGATGCCTTGGCTCCAGTGCTGGCGGGATTTGTTCTGTCGATCCTGTCGCTGCCGGTGCTGGCGCTGATCTGGGGCGCGCGGCTGTCCGACCTGACCGAGCTTTGGACGCGGTTCACCGAAGGATTCTCCCTTGGTGGTGCGACGATCTCTCCCTCGAACTTCATGATCTTCGCCATCGTCTTCGTGATCGGCTACATGCTGACGCGGCTTTTCCAGGGGGCGTTGCGCACCACGATCCTGCCCAAGACGAAGATGGATCAGGGCGGGCAGACCGCGCTGGTCGCAGGAATGGGGTATATCGGCATCTTCCTTGCCGCCCTGATTGCGATCAACGCCGCCGGGATCGACCTGTCGGGGTTGGCCATCGTCGCCGGTGCATTGTCTGTGGGCATCGGTTTTGGCTTGCAGACCATCGTGTCGAACTTTGTCTCGGGCATCATCCTTCTGGTGGAACGCCCGGTCAGCGAAGGTGACTGGATCGAGGTCGGGGGGGTGCAGGGCAAAGTGCGGGCGATTTCGGTCCGATCCACCCGGATCGAGACCTTCGACCGCAACGACGTCATCGTGCCGAATGCCGACCTGATCACCGGGCGGGTGACGAACTGGACGCGGTTCAACCTGTCGGGCCGCATCATCGTGCCGGTCGCGGTGGCGCTGGGGTCGGACACCAGGGCCGTCGAGAAGATGCTGAAAGAGATTGCCGAGGAACAGCCGATGGCGATCCTGAACCCGCCGCCGGTCATCGCCTTCATGGGCTACACGGCGACTCAGTTGAGCTTCGAAATCCGGGTGATCCTGCGCGACGTGAACTTCGGTTTGCAGGTGCGCAGCGATATGAACCACCGCATTATGGAGCGGCTGGCAGCGGAAGGCATCCATATCGTTCCGCCCGCCGCTGCCGCTGCCGAACCGGACCCGGCGAAGACGGCGGAAACCATGCTGGCGCTTGTCGAGCTGATCGACCGCGAAAAGCCGCCCGTCGCGCGTCACAAACCGGCGCGGCCCGCGATGCAGACGGACGTAAAGGGCGCTGAACGATGACCGAGCTTCTGTTCCGCGACGACGCCTACCAGACCGCCGCCGACTGCCGGATCATCGGCCACACGCCCGAAGGCGGCATCCTGGTCGACCGGTCGCTCTTTTACGCCACCGGGGGTGGCCAGCCCGGTGACAGCGGCGTGCTGGACTGGGGCGCCTCGCGCGTGCCGATCGCGACAGCGCTGAAGGTCCCCGGCGGGATCGCGCTGGTGCCCGCCGAGCCCGTGGCGATGCCCCCGGTCGGGGCGCCCGCGCGCCAGCTGATCGACTGGCAGCGCCGCCACCGCCACATGCGGGTTCACACCGCGCTGCATCTCTTGTCGGTTGTGATCCCGCTGCCGGTGACGGGTGGCCAGATCGGTGCGGACAAGGGACGGCTTGACTTTGACATGCCCGAGCCACCGGGCGACGTGGCCGCGCTGGAAGAGGCGCTGAACAGCCTGATCGCGCGCGACCTGACGGTCAGCGACGACTGGATCACCGACGACGCGCTGCTGGCCAACCCCGGGCTGATCAAGACCATGTCGGTCCGCCCGCCGATGGGGCAGGGCAGGGTGCGCCTTGTCCGGATCATGGACGGTGCAACCCAGGTCGACCTGCAACCCTGCGGTGGCACCCACGTCCGCCGTACGGCCGAGATCGGCCGGATCGAAATTGGCCGGATCGAAAACAAGGGCCGCCAGAACCGCCGGGTGTCGATCAGCCTTGTCTGAGTGGTGCGGTCCCGATTTTTGGAGGGCGGGCCGGATATCCCCTTGAACAGCCCCATAAAGCCCGTGTATCAGCCCGGACACGGACAGTTGGCCGAGTGGTCGATGGCGCACGCCTGGAAAGTGTGTAGGCGGGGAACCGTCTCGAGGGTTCGAATCCCTCACTGTCCGCCATATACCATTGATTTTATTAAAAAATTTAACATTCTTGGGATATTCCCAA
>JANMGI010000256.1:0-6878 GCA_031374565.1 Paracoccaceae bacterium
TGCGGTCTCCTGCGCTACAGGAAGGTCATATATGCTGACATATAAAAGTCAATAGTATTGACCTAAAGCCCGTCGCGTTCAGCCCGTTCAGAGACCAGTGGACGAAAAGAGGTGCATGGTCAAAAGTCCGGCGATGATCATCGACATGCCCAAGAGAGCAGCTCCATCCACTTTCTGGCCGAAGACCAGATAGCCGACCGAGGTGACAAGCACGATGCCCGCCCCGGACCAAGTTGCGTAGACGATGCCGAGCGGAAGCTTTTCCAGCGCCAGAGCCAGGAACCAGAACGCTGCGCCGTAGCCAAGGAAAACCCCGACCGAAGGCAAAAGCACGGTGAACTGCCGGCTTGCCTGGATGCAGGCAGTGCCAAAAACCTCGAATCCGACCGTAAGCATGAGATAGAGGAATGTCTTCGACATGATGAAAATCCAGCGGAAATGCAAAAAGGAGCCGAGTGAATGGCTCCTTTCTAGCACAGGATCTTCGGTCTGTCAGGCGAGACTTCAGCCCTTCAGCGCCTTGCCCAGATACTCGTCCACCTTCTCCAGGTATCCCATCGTGGTCAGCCACTTCTGGTCCGGCCCGACAAGGAGGGCGAGGTCCTTGGTCATGTGGCCGTCTTCCACGGCGTCGACCGTCACCTTCTCCAGCGTCGAGGCAAAGCGCATCAGCGCGTCGTTGCCATCCAGCTTGGCGCGGTGCTGGAGGCCCCCGGTCCAGGCGTAGATTGACGCGATGGAGTTGGTCGAGGTCGCCTTGCCCTTCTGATGTTCACGGTAGTGCCGGGTAACGGTGCCGTGGGCGGCCTCCGCCTCAACGATCTTGCCATCGGGGGTCATCAGGACCGAGGTCATCAGGCCCAAGGAGCCGAAGCCCTGCGCCACGATATCGGACTGCACGTCGCCGTCATAGTTCTTGCAAGCCCAGACGTAGCCGCCCGACCATTTCAGTGCGCTTGCCACCATGTCGTCGATCAGGCGGTGTTCGTAGGTGATGCCCTTCGCCTTGAACTTGTCGGCGAATTCGGCGTCGAAGACCTGCTGGAAGATGTCCTTGAAGCGGCCGTCATAGGCTTTCAGGATGGTGTTCTTGGTGCTGAGGTACACAGGCACGCCGCGCTGGAGACCGTAATTCAGCGAGGCACGGGCGAAGTCGGTGATGCTGTCGTCAAGGTTGTACATGCCCATGTAGACGCCCGAGGACGGGGCCGAATACACGTCACGCTCGATCACCGTGCCGTCGTCGCCGACGAATTTCATCGTCAGCTTGCCCTTGCCGGGGAAGCGGAAATCGGTCGCGCGGTACTGGTCGCCAAAAGCGTGGCGGCCGACGACGATGGGTTTGGTCCAGTGCGGCACCAGGCGGGGCACGTTCTTGCAGATGATCGGTTCACGGAAGATCACGCCGCCCAGGATGTTGCGGATCGTGCCGTTTGGGCTTTTCCACATCTGCTTCAGGCCGAATTCCTCGACGCGCTGCTCATCGGGGGTGATCGTCGCGCATTTGACGCCGACGCCGTATTTCTGGATCGCATGCGCCGCGTCGATGGTGATCTGGTCGTTGGTGCGGTCACGCTCTTCGATCCCGAGATCGTAGTATTTCAGGTCGATGTCGAGGTAGGGCAGGATCAGCTTTTTCTTGATGAAATCCCAGATGATCCGGGTCATCTCGTCGCCATCAAGCTCGACGACGGGGTTGGCTACCTTGATCTTCGACATTGGTCTCTCCGGTTCGGGGATTCGTTGCGGGCGGTCATATCCGAAAACGCGCAGCTTGGGAAGTGCGGTATGCGATTGTATACCGGCGATGTGAACCGCTCGTCGTGGACTTCGTCACTCCTCGCCGGGTGTCGTCGCCGACGTGAAGACGAAGTCGCACGAGAGGGCTACACAAACCAAGGCCGGGCCTTTGCCTTCACCCAGTCCCACAACCCCGGCGCCCCCTTGGCGATCTTCACGCCGACACGGGATTCCAGCTGATCATAAGTCACGCTGTAGGTGGTCCAGGTCCCGCCGCCCGACATCAGGTTCGCCATCACCGGCTGCACCCGGTCCAAGGACTTGGCGAAACGGGCGTCGGGGGACTCAGCCGCCTCGAACTCGTCCCACAGCACGCGAAGATCGGTGGCCAAGTCACTGGGAAGCAGTCCAAAAATCCGGTCAGCCGCTTTCGCCTCGGCGGCATGAGTTTCGGCGCTGGCGTGGGCCTGGCCGTTCAGAGAGTGGATCGGCACGTCGCCGACGTCGATCTCGACCAGGTCGTGGATCAGAAGCATCCGGATCACCCGGTTGATGTCCACGCCCGGCGCGGCCTGATCGGCCAGCACCAGCGCATAGAGTGCAAGGTGCCAGCTGTGTTCGCCAGAATTTTCCGGGCGTGAGCCATCAACCAGCGTCGTCGCTCGCAGCACGGATTTCAGGCGATCCGCCTCATTGAGAAAGGCGAATTGCGCGTCCAGCCGGTCGGTCAATGGCCGGTGCCGCTTGTGTCGACGATCTCATCCTTGGGGAGTTCGACAACTTCGCCACGCTTTTCGGCAAGGGCGCGTTCCAGAAACACGCGGCCCCGGCGTTCGGCGAGGCGCACGCGGATCGAAGTGATGTAGGCCTCTTGAAAGGTGGGCGAGGCGGCCATCAGCACCTGCGCCACCTTTTCATAGAAACGGTCGTCGCCAAGTTCGACCTCGGCGGCAAGGACGTCATCGGCCAGTTTGTCGGCCAGAAGCTGAAGCGCTGACATTACCGGGTCGCCTCCGTCATCCTCCGACGGACGTAGTCGGACACCGTCTGGATCATCGGCTTCATATGCGCCTCTTCGTCCTTGAAGAAGTGGTCGGCGCCCTCAATCTCGGTGTGGGTGATGGTGATGCCCTTCTGTTCGTGCAGCTTGTTCACCAGCGTCTTGGTGTCCTTCGGGGGCGCCACCTTGTCGGCGGTGCCGTTGATGATCAGACCCGATGACGGGCAGGGGGCGAGGAAGGAGAAGTCGTAAAGATTGGCAGGAGGGGCGACCGAGACGAAACCTGTGATTTCCGGCCGCCGCATCAGAAGCTGCATCCCGATCCAGGCGCCGAAGCTGAACCCGGCGACCCAGCACTGCTTGGAGTTCTGGTTCATGGTCTGAAGGTAATCCAGCGCGGAAGCCGCATCGGACAACTCGCCGATCCCCTGATCATACTCACCCTGGCTGCGGCCCACGCCGCGGAAGTTGAAGCGCAGAACCGTGAAGCCAAGATTGTAGAAGGCGTAATGCAGGTTGTAGACGACCTTGTTGTTCATCGTTCCGCCGTAAGCGGGGTGCGGATGCAGCACGATGGCGATCGGGGCGTCGCGGTCCTTTTGCGGGTGGTAGCGGCCTTCCAGGCGTCCATCGGGGCCGGCAAAGATAACCTCGGGCATTGCACTCTTCTCATGCGGGAGCGATTTCTTGACGCTTTCGCTCGGATAAACTAGAACCGTTCTAAAGCGGGCCAGCCGAGGCTTGGGCCGACTTTCGGGGCTTGACTGAGGTAATGCCGCCTGCGCGCGGCGTCAATGCGGTTGCGACCCCGGCAGCGGAACAGGAGGCGGAATGAAGCTCTCAACCAAGGGTCGGTATGCGATGGTTGCCCTTGCCGACCTTGCGCTGGCCGAGGTGAAATCGGGGGGCGATGACCTTGTGTCACTGGCCGCGATCTCCCGGCGGCAGGACATCTCGCTGCCGTATCTGGAGCAGCTTTTCGTCAAGCTGCGTCGCGCAGGGCTGGTCGATGCGGTGCGGGGGCCGGGAGGCGGCTACAAGCTGGCCCGCGCGCCGTCCGACATCCGCATTTCCGAAGTGATGGAGGCCGTCGAGGAGACGGTGGATGCCATGCATACCGGCGCGGGCGCTTCCGGCGGGTCGTCGGGCAGCCGGGCCCAATCCCTGACCAACCGGCTGTGGGAAAGCCTGTCGGCCAACGTCTACGTCTTCTTGCACCAGGTGCGGTTGTCGGATGTGGTGAAGAATGACCTGACACCGTGCCCTGCGGTGCCGAACCTCTTCCGCGTGGTGGATGAGGAATGACAGGGTTGCGCCGTTGCTCGACCGCGGGGGTTTCACACCCCCGCACCCCCGTGGGATATTTGGTGAAGAGAAAGCCGTGAAGGACAGGGTTTACCTCGACTGGAATGCGACCGCACCGCTGCGCCCTGAGGCGAAAGCGGCGATGGTTGCGGCGATGGAGGTCGTGGGGAACCCCTCTTCGGTGCATGCCGAGGGGCGGGCAGCGAAGTCCTTGCTGGAGAGATCGCGGGCGAAGATCGCTGCGGCCTTGGGCGCGGATGGAGCGGATATCGTCTTTACCTCGGGCGCGACCGAGGCGGCATCATTGGCCTGCGCGGGACGGGGGCTGGTCTGTGCGGGCGTTGAACATGACGCAGTGGCGGCCTGGTGCGAGTCTGCTTTGCCGGTGGACGGGCAGGGCCGGGTGGCGGTCACTGACCCGGCAAATACCGCGTTGCAACTGGCAAATTCCGAAACCGGGGTGATGCAGGACGTGGCCCAGGGTCTTGCCATCAGTGACCTGACGCAGGCTTTTGGCAAGGTGCCGATGGCCTTCAACTGGCTGGGCTGCGAGATGGGCCTGATCTCTGCGCACAAGTTGGGCGGTCCCAAGGGTATTGGTGCGCTGGTGGTGCGGCAAGGGACGGACGTTCCGCCGCAACTGAAAGGCGGCGGCCAGGAGATGGGCCGTCGTGCCGGGACCGAGAACCTGATCGGTATCGCCGGTTTTGCCGCCGCTGCCGAGGCCGTTGCGCGAGATCTGGCCAATGGCGTCTGGGAGGAGGTTGCCGAACTTAGAAATATTCTAGAATTGCAGTTGTCCGCGTCGGCAAATGAAACTATTTCAGTCGGGAATGGGGTGCCGAGGCTTCCGAACACCTTGTGTCTGATTGCGCCGGGCTGGCGCGGTGAGACGCAGGTGATGGCGATGGATCTGGCTGGTTTTGCGGTGTCCGCAGGCTCGGCCTGCTCCAGCGGCAAGGTCCGGGCCAGCCGCGTGCTGACCGCTATGGGCTTTCCTGAAGCTCTTGCCGGGCAGTCCATCCGGGTCTCGCTTGGCCCGGGCGCAAGACAAGACGATGTGCTGCGGTTCGGCGATGTCTGGACTGCGGCCTATGCCAAGGCCCGCGCGCGGGCTGCCTGAAAGGAAACGCCGATGACCATGCTGGAGACTGTGAATGGCCCCGAGGTCCGCGACGGCGTGGACCGTGAGACCGTTGAGACCGTGCAGGCGATGGCCGGCAAGTACAAGTACGGCTGGGAAACCGACATTGAGATGGACTATGCGCCGAAAGGGTTGAACGAAGACATCGTGCGCCTGATCAGCCAGAAGAACGGCGAACCGGAGTGGCTTCTGGACTGGCGGCTGGCGGCCTACCGGCGCTGGCTCAAGATGGAAGAGCCCCGCTGGGCGATGGTCAGCTATCCGGACATCGACTATCAGGACCAGTTCTATTACGCGACGCCGAAAAGCATGGCAAAAAAGCCGAAGTCGCTGGACGAGGTCGATCCGAAGCTGCTGGCAACCTATGCCAAGCTTGGGATTCCCCTTAAGGAACAGATGCTTCTGGCCGGAGTTGAAGGTGAGGCCGAGCCCCGCAAGGTGGCGGTGGATGCGGTCTTTGACAGCGTTTCGGTGGGCACGACCTTCAAGGCGGAACTGGCCAAGGCCGGGGTGATCTTCTGCTCGATCAGTGAAGCCGTGCGCGAACACCCCGATCTGGTGAAGCAGTATCTTGGGTCGGTTGTGCCACCCACGGACAACTTCTTCGCCACGCTGAATTCGGCGGTCTTTTCGGACGGATCCTTCGTCTACATCCCCAAGGGCACCCGCTGCCCAATGGAGCTGTCGACCTATTTCCGCATCAACGCCGAAAACACCGGCCAGTTCGAGCGCACCCTGATCGTCTGTGACGAGGGCGCCTATGTCAGCTACCTGGAAGGCTGCACCGCGCCCAAGCGCGACACCAACCAGCTGCACGCGGCTGTGGTGGAAATCGTCATCCTGAAGGACGCCGAGGTGAAGTATTCCACCGTCCAGAACTGGTATCCGGGCGACGAGAACGGCGTCGGGGGCATCTACAACTTTGTGACGAAGCGTGCCGATTGCCGGGGCGACCGGGCCAAGGTGATGTGGACGCAAGTGGAAACCGGGTCGGCGATCACCTGGAAATACCCCTCCTGCATCCTGCGGGGGGATGACTCCCAGGGCGAGTTCTATTCGATTGCCATCGCCAACAACGCCCAGCAGGCGGATACCGGGACGAAGATGATCCACCTTGGCAAACGCACGAAAAGTCGGATCGTGTCGAAGGGGATCAGCGCTGGCCGGGCGCAGAACACCTATCGGGGGCTGGTTTCTATGCACCCAAAGGCCAAGGACAGTCGCAACTATACCCAGTGCGATAGTTTGCTGATCGGCGACAAATGTGGGGCGCACACCGTGCCTTACATCGAAGTGCGCAACAATTCGTCGCGTGTCGAACATGAGGCAACCACGTCGAAGGTGGATGATGACCAGCTGTTCTATTGCCGCAGCCGGGGGATGGACGAGGAAGAGGCCGTCGCTCTGGTGGTGAACGGCTTTTGCAAGGAGGTCCTGCAAGCCCTGCCGATGGAATTCGCGATGGAAGCGCAAAGCCTTGTCGCGATCAGTCTGGAAGGCTCGGTCGGCTGATCTTGCGATGGCGAATGTGCTTGTTCAACCAAACTCAGACGCGGACCGACCAAAGGTCGTTCTGGTGTCGGCCATGCGCAACGAAGGGCCGTTTCTCCTCGAATGGATCGCCTATCACCGGGTGATCGGGATCGACCGGGTGGTCATCGTCTCGAACGGGTCTACCGACGGGTCGGA
>JANMGI010000263.1:0-5035 GCA_031374565.1 Paracoccaceae bacterium
CCCCCGCCAGCCAAAAGCTGCTGGCGCGGGTGGGTTTGACACAGGCCGACTTCGACGTGATCGAGTTGAACGAGGCCTTCGCCGCTCAGGGCATCGCCACCCTGCGCCAACTGGGTATTGCTGACCACGACCCAAGGGTGAATCCGAACGGCGGGGCCATCGCGCTTGGCCATCCCCTGGGGATGAGCGGCGCGCGCATCACCGGAACGGCGGCATTGCAACTGCATCTGACAGGAGGGCGACGGTCGCTGTCGACCATGTGCATCGGTGTCGGACAAGGCATCGCCATTGTGTTGGAGCGGGTCTAGATCCCGCGGCCCAACGGGACGGGCTTGGCGCTAAGTCCCTTCAAGTCAGAGCAACAGCGACGGGCGCTCGGCCCTTTGACGGATGGGACTGAGGTGCGAGGTGCCAGTGATTGCCTAGACACCTGCGTCGTGTCTTCCTGCGTACGATGGATCACCCCTCCTTGGAATGCGATGCTTCTCAGTCACTTTCGGCAGTTCCCGCTTAAGTTCCGCAAGCCCTCAGTCTTGCCCTCGAACCTGTGGCGTCGCCGTAGCGAACCTTCCCCACAATGCTTCCGTTTCCGTCCCAAGAACGGAGCGCACATCAAACTTTAGGATCAAACACCCAGCTGAACCCCTTGCGCACAAGGGGTTTCAACAGAGCAGAAGTGTAGTGGAAAGTAGGGTGAGAGGCTGGACAACGACCCAAGCGGGGCTCGTTACGGCTGCTTCCTTCCGGACCTGACCGGGTTGGCGAGGTGCCTGCCCGCGCCAACCTCTCATCGGGTGATATAGGCTGGCGGCGAGGGATTCGCAAGGAAGGCTGAATGTCGGTTGCGAGGCGCGATGGCTGGCATAAGCTGACCATGTCCGGCTGGGGCAATGGGGAGCGACCAAGATGACGCGACTGCAACGGACGGACTGGCCCGATCAGGGAACGCCGGACCTGCCACCGGCCTTTTCGCTGGCCGAGGCCTTTGGGCGCCTGACGGCAACCCGGGCGGCGATGGACATGGCGGGTTATGCGGCGCTGGTCATCTACGGCGACCGTGAGCATGCGGCGAACCTGCACTGGCTGACAGGCTTTGATCCCCGCTTCGAAGAGGCGGTTCTGATCGTCACGCAGGGTGATGCGCTGCTGATCGCCGGAAATGAGTGTCTGGCCTACACCGTCGTCTCGCCGCTGGTCGCTGCGGGGCGGGTGCGGACCGGGCTCTGCGCTTCGCTATCTCTGCCAAGCCAACCGCGCGGGTCACGGCGCTTGTGGGAATGGCTGGACGAGGTGGTTCCGGCAGGATCGATCGTGGGGGCGGTCGGGTGGAAATGGTACGGCGCGGACGAGCTTGCCCCCGGGCAGGACCCAGCGCTGGCGCTGGACATCCCGGCCTTCCTGGCCGACCCATTACGGCAGCGGGCGGGCCGGGTCGAGAATGCGACAGCACTTTTCATGCATCCCGGCCACGGACTTCGGGCGCGTGTCACGGCAGACGATATCACGCGGTTGGAGTTTTCTAACCATATGGCGGCGGCAGCACTGAAGCGGATGGTGTTCAGCTTCCGTGAGGGGATGACGGATTTCGCGGCTGTAGAAGCCGCGAGAGTCGGGGGCTTGCCGCTGGGGTGTCATTCGACCTTCGCGATGGGAGGGACTCCTGGTCTGTCAGGGCCGGTGGGCGATCGCATTCGTCGTGGCGTGCCCGCCAGCTTCAACGTCGCGCATTGGGGGTCCAACATCTGCCGGTCGGGTTGGATGGCGCGCGGGGCCGAGGATTTGCCCACCAGTGCGGCGGGCTATCTGGACGACTTCGTCTTTCCCTACATGCAGGCGATGTCCGACTGGTGCGGGATGATGCGGCCCGGCGTGCCAGGCGGGACGGTCTCGGCCATGATAAATGACCGGCTGCCACCCGCGTTCGGGGTGACGCTGAACCCCGGACACCTGATCGGGTTGGACGAATGGATGTCCTCGCCGATCATGCCGGGATCAGAGATTCCATTGGCTTCGGGCATGGCGATACAGATGGACGTGATTCCGGCGCATCCCGACTGGGGGTCAACCCGGATGGAAGATGGTTATTTGATCGCCGACGACGCGCTGCGCGAAGATCTGGCGCGGACGCATCCCAACGTGGCCCGGCGCTGTGCCTTGCGGGCCGAGTTCATGACGCGGGTGATCGGGATGACCGTGCCGGACAGTCTGCTGCCCCTGGCCGATACCTGCGGCATCATCGCGCCCTGGCTTTTGGACCCGGCCCAAGTGGTGGTGCTGTGACGTCGCGTTCCGGGTGACGTTCCGCGTGGCCTTCGCCATTCTCCGCCCGCAAGGGAGAAGACCATGACCGACTTTCCGCATCTTCTGTCGCCGATCACGCTGGGCGGCGTCACGCTGCGCAACCGCTGCCTGATGGGATCCATGCACACCGGGCTGGAAGAGACGGGCGACTGGGGCCGGGTCGCGGCCTTCTATGCGGCGCGGGCGAAGGGCGGGGCCGGGCTGATCGTCACCGGGGGCATGGCGCCAAACCGTGAGGGTGGGGTGTTTCCGGGGGCGGCGGGGCTGTTTTCGGACAAGGACATTGTCAACCATCGGCGGGTGACGGACGCTGTCCATGCCGAGGGCGGGCATATCGCGATGCAGATCCTGCATGCGGGGCGGTATGCCTATTCGAAAGAGTGTGTCGGGCCTTCGGCGGTCAAGTCGCCTATCTCTCCCTTCGCGCCGCGAGAGCTGGACGAGGCGGGAATCGAAAAGCAGATCGCCGACATCGCGACGGCGGCGGCGCGGGCGGTGGACGCCGGGTATGACGGCGTCGAGGTGATGGGGTCGGAGGGATATTTCCTGAACCAATTCCTTGTCACCCACACCAACCGCCGGACGGATGGATGGGGAGGGTCCTATGCCAATCGGATGCGCCTTCCGGTCGAAGTGGTTCGCAGGGTGCGGACGGCGATGGGGCCGGGGGCGGTGCTGATCTACCGGATTTCACTGATCGACCTGGTTCCGGATGGGTCGACCTGGGATGAAGTCGTGGCGCTGGCGAAGGCGGTCGAGGCTGCGGGGGCAAGCGTTCTGAACACAGGGGTCGGCTGGCACGAGGCGCGGGTGCCGACAATTGCCACTTCAGTCCCCCGCGCGGCCTTTGCAAACCTGACGGCGCGGTTGCGGCCGGACGTTTCGATCCCGGTGATCACGTCCAATCGGATCAACACTCCGGAGGTTGCGGAAAACCTGCTGGCGACCGGGGCGGCGGACATGGTGTCAATGGCGCGGCCCTGGCTGGCGGATGCCGACTTCATCGTGAAGGCGGCCAGCGGACGGGCAGCGGAAATCGCGCCCTGCATCGCCTGCAATCAGGCCTGTCTTGACCACACCTTCAGCGGAAAGCTGACCAGTTGTCTTGTGAACCCGCGCGCCTGCCATGAGACTGAGCTTGTATATACACCTGCAGAAGTCGTCAAACGGGTGGCGGTCGTCGGGGCCGGACCGGCGGGGATGATGGCGGCAATTGTCGCGGGGGGCAGGGGGCATCACGTCACGCTTTTCGACAAGGCGAGCGAGGTTGGCGGGCAGTTGAATCTGGCAAAGCAGGTGCCTGGGAAGGAAGAATTCCATGGGCTTGTGGACTGGTTCAAGACAATGCTCTGCTCACCAGGGATCGAGCTGCGGCTGGGGCATCCTGCAACACCGGATGATCTTGCGGGCTTTGACGAGGTGGTGATCGCCACGGGTGTCACGCCCCGCGATCCGGGGATTGCGGTCGAGGCTGGGTCCACGGTGCTGTCCTACATCGACGTGCTGAAGGGTGTCCCGGTGGGTCATCGTGTAGCTGTCGTGGGCGCTGGGGGCATCGGCTTTGATGTGGCCGAGGCGCTGGTGCACCAAGGGGTCAGCCCGACGGTCGATCCGGCCTTGTGGCGTGAGGAATGGGGGGTTTCCACCCCGTGGCAGGATCGCGGCGGGCTGGACCCCGAAGGCCCGAAACCGCATCCCCCTGCACGTGAGGTGCATCTTTTGCAGCGCAAGGCGGAAAAGCCCGGGCGGGGGTTGGGCAAGACGACGGGCTGGATCCACCGGGCAAGCCTGGCGATGAAGCAGGTGAAGATGCAGGGCGGGGTGAACTACGAACGGATCACGGCCGAGGGCCTCGTGATCAGTCACGGGCCGAACCGCGAGCAGCCGGAACTGCTCGCGGTTGATGCCGTGGTGCTGTGCGCCGGGCAAGAGCCTGAACGGGCTTTAAGCGCAGAGCTGACCCGCAGTGGCATCCCCCACCATCTGATCGGCGGGGCGGATGTTGCAGCCGAACTGGATGCCAAGCGCGCGATTGATCAGGCCGCGCGCCTGGCTGCCCGGCTTTAGGGTCAGCCGTTGGTGGCTTCTTCCGGCGCCTTGATCGCGCCACTGTCCAGCGCGGCCTGAAGCTCGGTCGCATCGACGGCACCGTCAGTGGTGGTGTCGATGGCTTTGAAAGTGTCTTCGGTCAGATCGGTCCAGACTGCCTGAAGCTCGACCAAGGACCAGCTGCCGCTGCCATCGGTGTCGGGCACGTCCGGCAGGGTCGCCTGCGCGAAGGCGGCCGAGGCGAAGGCGAGCGGGGCAAGCGCGATTGCGATGCGTTTCATGGAAGTCTCCTTTTTCTATCCACGATTGCAAGACACGGGTTTCCGCGTCTTGGGGCCTAGCTAAGGGACCAAAGGAAGATATTCCACACTCCGCGAACAGTATCCGAAATGGCAGGCGATTGACTGCCAAACTGGATCAATCCGAGGAACAATTTTCCGCTGATCTGATCGCGCGAGCCTTTTCTTGCCCACACGCTTCCCTTGGAACGGCAAGGCTTTGCCGGGAAATGAGGGTTCGTCAGCGTTTCCGTGCCATGAACGATCCCCCACAATACCCCGGATCGGACGCCTGATTGCCGCCTTCCTGCCTGATTTGGCAGCGAAACGTGTTTGTAACAAAACCGGCGTGTCTGTTCCCAAGAGGACAATATGGATCGACTGACAGAGATGGAGGCCTTTGCCAC
>JANMGI010000339.1:0-4133 GCA_031374565.1 Paracoccaceae bacterium
CTGCTGGGCAACGCCGCCGAAGTGTTTCCGGAACTCCTGGCCCGGATGAAGGCGGGGGGCGTGCGGCCGGATATCGTGACCGACCAGACCTCGGCCCACGATCCGCTGCACGGCTACTGCCCGGTGGGCTGGTCGGTTGCCGAGTGGCGGGCGAAGCAGGAGACCGACCCTGCGGCGGTCGAAGCGGCGGCAAGGGCTTCGATGCGGACTCATGTCGAGGCGATGGTGGGCTTCTGGAATGCGGGCGTGCCAACGCTGGATTACGGAAACAACATCCGGCAGGTCGCGAAAGAGGAGGGGTTCGAGAACGCCTTTGCCTTCCCCGGCTTCGTGCCCGCCTATATCCGACCCCTGTTCTGCAAAGGGATCGGCCCCTTCCGCTGGGTGGCGCTGTCGGGCGACCCCGAGGATATCCACAAAACTGACGCGGCGATGAAGCGGCTTTTCCCGGAAAACGAGCACCTGCACCGCTGGCTGGACATGGCAAGCGAGCGGATCGCGTTTCAGGGCTTGCCGGCCCGCATCTGCTGGATCGGCCTTGGTGACCGGCACCGGGCGGGGCTGATGTTCAATGAGATGGTCGCCTCCGGAGAATTGAAAGCCCCCATCGTTATCGGGCGGGATCATCTGGATGCGGGCTCGGTGGCGTCCCCGAACCGCGAGACGGAGGCGATGAAAGACGGGTCGGACGCGGTGTCGGACTGGCCCCTGCTGAATGCCCTCGTGAACACGGCCTCGGGGGCAACCTGGGTGTCGATCCACCACGGGGGCGGCGTGGGGATGGGATTCTCCCAGCACGCCGGAGTGGTGATCCTGGCGGACGGGACCCCGGAGGCTGCAAAACGGCTGGAGCGGGTCTTGTGGAACGACCCAGCTTCAGGGGTCTGGCGGCACGCGGATGCGGGCTATGAGACGGCCATCGCCTGCGCAAAAGATCATGGGTTGCGGCTGCCGGGGATTTTGGGGAACTGAGAGATGTCCACGGTGGACAAATCTTGCAACCATCTGAAAATTAATGCGTTCCTAGATTTTGTTCACGCGGACTTAACCACGATTTGACGGGTGGATCGGGGCAGGCCCTGACCCGCTCAGGTTGGACAAGGCCCGCGTTATCTGTCCTGCGCACCTTTTCCGGCGAGGATCTTTTCGCGCGATTTCTCGATCCTGGCGATCCGGGTGACAGCGGTCTTGGCGCCAGCGAGGAGGATGGCATAGCTTTTCCGCCGACCCGGGGTGAGTGCCGCGAACGCCTCGGCCAGGACGGGGTCTGCGTCGAGCGCTTCGATCAGTTCGGCGGGCAGATTGAACTCGGCCGGCTCTTTCGGCGGCAGCAGGCCCTGTTCGGCGTACATCATCGCTTCGGTCAGATACGCGCGGATCACCGGTTCCAGCCGCACCGGGCCATCGTTGTCGGTGAAGCGGAGGCAGTCGGCATGCCGTGTGTTTGGGCCCTGCTTTTCCAGCAGGCCGTCGGGATCTTCCAGCAGCGCCGCATTCATGAAGGTCAGTCGGAAATCACCCCGGAAAGCGCCGAACAGGCATATGTTGCGACCTGAATGAATGTAGCAGGGATGGCCCCATTTGGCGGTTTCGGTCAGGCCAACATCCTTGGCGATCCGGCGAAGGGTCAGAAGGCCGGTCAACCAGAAGCGGGTAGAGCAGTCGGCGGTGGCGAAACGGTCGCAGCGGCCACAGCCATCGGCGAAGTAAACCTCAGGGTCGGTGATCATCGCGCGGTCGGGCATGGCGGCCTCCATCCGGCAGACTGTCGGTCTTCGCGCGTGCGGCTGCAAGGCGGTGGGATCACCGGGGCAGGTTCCCGCCGCAACAACCAGTCGAATTTTGAATGATCGTTGTCTACCAAGCCCCATTCCTTTTTCTTGCCACGAGGTTTCTTGGAAAGACCACGAAATGGTCGCGTGTGGCACAACCTAAGCGTTAGCAATGTACAGAATGACACCGCGAAAGGGAGAAGCCCGATGATCCGTTCGAAACTTGTCCTGACCTGGTATGCAAGAATGTTGCGGCGTGGGGAGGACCCGGCGCTGCTGCGGTTCAGCAACCTTCGGATCGATCAGGCCAAAGCGGCCGTTCCGGTATTCTACGCGCGCAAAGCGCGGGCGGCCTGACCGCTGCAAACCTGCGCAGCGCCGTCCCCTCATCCTGACCCTCTCCCCCGGGGGGAGAGGGAACGACATTTGCACGCGTGGCGCTTGATCCTCTGTACGTATTTACGTACATCGACCGGTCTGAAAACCTTATCTTCGACCGAACTTCGTGCCAATCTGTCCGCCGTGATGGACCAGGTCAATGACGACCATGAACCGGTGATTGTCACCCGCGCCAAGGGGCGGCCCGTGGTGCTGGTGTCGCTGGAGGACTGGGCGTCCATGGACGAGACGGCATATCTTATGGCCAGCCCGGCGAATGCAAAGCGGTTGCTTGAAGCCATCAGGGAACTTGAAGCGGGCAAAGGTCTTAAGCGCGACCTGATCGACGTATGATTGTCGCCTTTTCCAGCCGGACTTGGGACCAGTATCTTTACTGGCAGGACACCGACACGGCGACGTTGCGCAAGATCAACGCTCTGATCAAGGACTGCCAGCGACACCCGTTTGACGCCATTGGCAAGCCAGTGCCGTTGACGGGCGATCTTTCCGGCTATTGGTCGCGCCGGATCGACCGGGAACATCGGCTGGTCTACCGCGTGACACCGACCGCGCTGGAGATCGCGCAGTGCCGGTATCACTACGACTGACACCTACAGGATGCGCGGATTCTTTCCCGCCTCGCGCCAGATCGGGTTTGACCAGGCACGTTTACCGGCGGCGTCGATGACCGCAATGCGCACCCATGGGGACCCGAGCAGGCGGTCGAGCGGTACTTCGCACCGGGTCATCGAATGGCCGTGGACCCCCCGCGACCCCGTCCCCCAGCCCATCGCGACGACAGTGACGGCGGCAGAGCATTCGACGGTGATCTTGTCACCGTCGAGGTGCACGTCATGGATCTGCGGCCCTTGTGAGGAATAGAAGTCCCCCCGTTTCAGGGCCGCAAGCAGCGCTTCGGGCGTGTTTTCAGTTGATTTGACCATGACCCAGCCGCCGAAGTGGTCGGGTTCATGAAAATGCGCATCGTCGGTGGCGATCAGGCTCAGGTGCCGTCCCTCGGTCAGAAGAAGGTCGGCAATCCCTGCCCCGTCAGGCCGGTCGCAGCCGGTGGCGCAACCGTGGTTGTAGATCTCGACCGCATGAGCAGAGGTAATGGTTCGAGCGTCGGCCAAAGTAAGGCCGGACCATTGCGGGTGGGCGACGGCGACGAAAGCCCCGGCAGCGACGGCGCGGGCAGCGATGTCCGGACCTGACTCCTGCCCCGGTTCAGCAATGAAGCTTTCCGTCGTGGGCGGCGTGAAGTCATGCGGCAGGCCCACGGCAAGGATGTGCCAAAGCTCACCGTTCGACTGCGCGCCAGAGTGCAGTTCGGCCCCGATCAGGGTGGTGAAGCCTGCGTCGCGGAAGGCGCGCGTGTCGGTCATCGGATAGCCGTAGATGCCGATGAAATGATCGGTGAGGGCAAGGAAATCATAGCCCTCGGCCTTGTAGCGGCGGCAGACTTCCTGCGGGGAAAGGACACCGTCGGAATTCGTGGAATGAGTGTGCAAGTTGCCGCGCCAGAAGCGGCCAGGGGCGGTGAAGGCAGAGGGGCGCATGGATCGGGGTCCTTTTTGGCGGGCAACGGCGTAAACGCGTTGTGTTCGGCGGAACCTTGCCCGGCGTAGCGGGCGGCGGCAAGGGACTGATGTGGGTGCTACCCTGACATGGTATCGTCCTGCAATGTAACGGTATGTAAGGGTGGGTCATGTCGCTGGATCGGTTCAATCCTGGCTCTTCGGTGGAACTGGCAGTCGCGGAAGATGGCGAACTGGCCCGGCGGATGGGTCAGCAAGTCGACGGGACGGCGGGGTTCCTGAAGGCGCTAAGCCATGAGGGGCGGCTGATGATCCTGTGCCATCTGGCCGGGGGCGAACGGTCCGTGACCGAACTTGAGGGGCTTCTGGGCCACCGGCAAGCGGCGGTCAGCCAGCAGCTGGCGCGGTTGCGCCTGGAAGGTTTGGTCGCGACCCGGCGCGAGGG
>JANMGI010000367.1:0-6540 GCA_031374565.1 Paracoccaceae bacterium
GACCTGCCCCACGAAGTCATCCGTCTCGAAGTCCTGCTGGGCGTTCCAGCCGATAAGCCCGCCGGTGAAGACCATCCGGCCCTCGGCAGCGATGCCGTTGGAATAGCCCCGCGCCGCCTTCCAGTGCTTGGGGTGAAGGACCTCATGCATCCTGCGTCTCCTTGTATCGCTCCAGCGCCGCCCGCATCTCCACAGGCCAGGGCGCGGCGCGCATCCCGTCGATCCAGGCCAGCGTCATGCCCACTTTCAGCCGCAGCCCGTCCGGCCCGTGTCCCTCGATCCGCATCTTCACCGAAGACCCCCCGACCTTCTCGATCCGCAGAGCAAACCGCACCTTGTCGCCCAACCGAGAGGGCTTCTGGAACACCGCCTCCATCGCCACTGTCGGCACGCCATTCGACGCGCCATTGTGCATGGACGCGAAGGACCGCCCCACGACATCGGCGAAGAAGTTCTCGATGACCGAATTCACCATCTCGAAATACCGCGGATAGAAAACGATCCCCGCCGGGTCGCAATGGTTGAACTCGATCTGGATCAGGCGCTCGTACATGTCAGTCGTTGGCCTCGGGTGGCAAGAAATCCACGTCATGGGCCGCCGAAACCTCGATGATCGCCGGGATGTCGGTCATGTCGTGCAGGGCCTCGAACAGCGCCTCCAGCTTGCCGGCAGGCGAGACCCAGAACAGTGCCTTGGTCGGCTTGTCGGACTTGTTGAAATAGCCGTGCGGCACGCCCTTCGGCATCCGCACCAGGTCGCCTGCCTTGGCCACCGACCAGACGCCACCAAGCTTCACATGCAGCTCGCCTTCCTGCACCAGAATGAACTCGTCCTGATGCGGATGGACGTGGACCGGCACGAACTGCCCCGCCTCGCTGTTGGTCTCGAAGCTGAACGTCGTCTCGCACGAGGCTTTGGGGAAATACCGCTGCCCTAGAATGTTCAGCATCCGGCCGTGATACGACGTGCCGTCGCGGGTGATCCCGCCGTCAAGGTCTGCCATGTCGTCCCTCTCCTGTTAGCCCAGAATGCTTCTGGCGATGATGATGCGTTGCACGTCGCTTGCGCCCTCGTAGATCCGAAGTGCCCGGATTTCGCGGTACAGGCTTTCCACGGCAAAGCCCTGCCGGACCCCGTCGCCGCCATGCAGCTGGACCGCCATGTCGATCACCCGCTGCGCCGCTTCGGTCGCGTAAAGCTTGGCCATCGCTGCCTCGCGGCTGACCCTTGCGGCCCCCATGTCCTTGGTCCAGGCCGCCCGATAGACCAGCAGGGCCGACGCGTCGATTTCCAGCGCCATGTCGGCCAGGTGCCCCTGCACCAGTTGCAACTCCGACAGCGCCTGCCCCTGAATCCGGCGGCCTTGCGTCCGCGACAGGGCCTCATCCAGCGCCCGCCGCGCGAAGCCCAAAGCCGCCGCGCCAACGGTGGACCGGAAAACGTCAAGCACCGACATCGCGATCTTGAAGCCGTCACCCGGCTTGCCGATCAGCGCCGCCTCCGGAAGCTCCACCCCGTCCAGCCGCAGATGCGCCAAAGGATGCGGGGCCATCACCTCGATCCGGCTGACGACCTCCAGCCCCTTCGTCGCCGCAGGCATGAGGAACGCCGACAACCCCTTAGCCCCAGGAGCCTCCCCCGTGCGCGCGAAGATCATATAGACATCGGCAATTCCGCCGTTCGAGATATAGGTCTTCTCGCCCGAAAGCCGCCAGCCGCCCTGCACCCTCTCGGCCACCGTTGCCGTCGCTGCCACGTCAGACCCCGACCCCGGCTCGGTCAGAGCGAACCCCGAAATCGCCTTCCCTGCCCGCGTCAGCCCCAGCCACTCGCGTTGCTCCGGCGTCCCGAACAGCGACACCGCGCCCATCCCCAGCCCCTGCATCGCAAAAGCGAAATCCGCCAACCCGTCATGCCGCGCCAGCGTCTCACGGATCAGGCACAAGGATCGTACGTCCAGCCGCTCTCCCTCCGCAGCACCCGAGTGCGTCAACCAGCCACCGGCGCCCAAAGCTGCAACCAGCCCCCTGCAGGCCGCGTCCACATCCTGATGCGACACAGGCAGGTTGGCCGCACACCACTCCTCCAGTGCCACCGCCAATTCGCGGTGGCGGGGGGCGAAGAAGGGCCAGTCCAGAAAGCTCTTGTCACTCATTTCATCTTTGCCCAAATATCCCGCTGGGGTCCGGGGGCGCGAAGCCCCCGGGGGTCAGTCACCTTGAAACACCGGCTTCTCCTTCGCCACGAACGCCCGATAGGCCCGCTCGAAGTCCTTGGTCTGCATGCAAATCGCCTGCGCCTGCGCCTCGGCCTCGATCGCCTGCTCCAGCCCCATGTTCCACTCCTGGTTCAGCTGCGTCTTGGTCATCCCGTGAGCAAAAGTCGGCCCGGTCGCCAGCCTGCGCGCCATCACCAGCGCCTCGTTTTCCAGCATTTCGGGCGTATGCAGCGCGTTCCAGAAGCCCCAGGCGTGGCCCTCTTCGGCTCCCATCGTCCGCCCGGTGTAAAGAAGCTCCGCCGCCCGGCCCTGCCCGATGATCCGCGGCAGCATCGCACACGCGCCCATGTCGCAGCCCGCCAACCCGACCCGGGTGAACAGGAACGCACATTTCGCCGCAGGGGTCGCCAGACGCAGGTCCGCGGCCATCGCGATGATCGCTCCGGCCCCCACGGCCACCCCATCCACCGCCGCGATGATCGGCTTCCCGCAAGAAATCATCGCCTTGACCATGTCCCCGGTCATCCGCGTGAAGGCCAGCAACTCTTTCATCGGCAGACCGATCAGCGGGCCGATGATCTCGTCGACGTCCCCCCCGGAACAGAAGTTGCCCCCGTTCGAGGCGAAGACCACCACGTCCACATCGTCGGAGTAGGCCAGCGCCCGGAAGGTGTCGCGCAGCTCGGCGTAGCTGTCGAAGGTCAGCGGGTTCTTTCGGTCCGGCCGGTTCAGCCGGATCACCGCAACCCGTTCCTCGACCTCCCAAAGGAAGTGCTCTGGCGTCAGGTCGGCCATTTTTGTCATCGTCCCATCCTCTTCAGGATCGCGGTCATCTGGTCCAACTCGTCTTCGCTCACGGCGGCGAAATGGCGGGCGACCTCGGTTTCATGCCCCTCAGCCATCACTTCGAATACCCTCAGCCCCGCAGCCGTCAGCGCCACATGCACCGTGCGGCGATCCACCTCTGACGGCGTCCGCAGCACCAGCCCCTCGCCCTCCAGCCGGTCCACCACCGCCGTCGCGTTGCCGTTTGATACCAGCAGCATCCGGGAAAGCTCGCTCATCGTCACGCCTTCGCGGCGGCGATACAGGGCCGCCATCACATCGAAGCGCGGGAGGGTGGTTTCATGCTTCAGCCGCAAGTATTCCCGCAGCTCGTTCTCTGCCGCCCGGGTCACGCCCAAAAGGCGGATCCACATCTTCAGCCGCCGTTTGGACCCTTCGCTCACACCTCGCCCCCCGAGATCGACAGGCAAGCCCCGTTCACGCCGCTTGCCGCATCTGACGCAAGATACAGCGCCGCCGCAGTCACTTCGGACGGCTGGTAAAGCCGCCCTTGAGGGCTAAGTCCCTCCAGCGCGGCCCGCGCCTCGGTCAGCGATTTCCCCGTCTTTTCGGCAATCACCTGCACCGAATGATCCGTCATCGGCGTGTCCAGAAACCCCGGACAGATCGCGTTGACCGTGATCCCCTTGCGCGCCACTTCCAGCGCCAGCGACCGCACCAGCCCCACCACCCCATGCTTGGCCGCCGCATAGGGTGCCACCTTGGCATAGCCCTTCAGCCCCGCGGTGGAGGCGACGGCAATCAGCCGCCCCTCACTCCGGAATTGGCCCAAAGCCTCACGAAAGGTCAGGAACACGCCCGTCAGGTTCACCGCAAGCATCGCGTTCCATTGCGCCAGCGTGGTCTTCGCCATCACCCCGCTGTCTGCAGCCCCCGCATTGGCGATGACGATGTCGCACGGCCCCGCGTCCCGGAACATCGCCGCGACCGACACTTCGTCGGTCACATCCGCCTGCACCCAAGCCGCGCCCAAAGGCCCGGCCACCGCGCGCAGTGCGTCTGCCCGGCGACCCGCGATCACCACCTTTGCCCCGGCGTCGACAAAGCCGCGTGCTAGGTCGGCCCCAGCCCCGGACCCGCCCCCGGTGATCAGCACGCGCTTGGCCGAAAGGCTCATGCCCGGATCACCTCTTGCGCCCTCGCCTGCAAGCGCAAAGCCTGGTCGCGACCGTTCAGGTAGGGGTTCGGCCAATGGACCTGGGCATCCCCCACCGCCACCGCCGCATGCAGCGTCCAATACGGGTCGGCAAGATGGGGCCGCGCCAGCGCCACAAGATCGGCCCGTCCCGCCAGCAGGATCTGGTTGACCTGATCCGCCTCGGTGATGTTGCCAACCGCGATGGTCGCAAGACCCGCCTCGTTGCGGATGCGGTCGCTGAACGGGGTCTGGAACATCCGGCCATAGATGGGCTTCGCGTCCGGGGTGGTCTGACCGGCGCTTACGTCGATGATGTCCGCCCCCGCTGCCGCGAAAGCTTTGGCAATCTCTACCGCCTCATCCGGAGTCACCCCGGCATCCCCCACCCAGTCATTAGCCGAAATCCGGACCGACATCGGCTTTTCAGCTGGCCATGCTGCCCGCATCGCGGCGAAAACCTCCAGCGGCCAGCGCAGGCGGTTCTCCAGGCTTCCGCCATACTCATCCGTGCGGATGTTCGATTTCGGGCTGATGAAGGATGAAATCAGATAACCATGCGCCGCGTGAAGTTCGATCATGTCAAATCCGGCTCGCGCGGCCATTTCTGCGGACGCCACGAACTGGTCCCGTACCATATCCATGTCCGCCCGTGTCATCGCCTTCGGCACCGCGTTCGCCTTGCTCCACGGGATCGCACTCGCGCTCATCACTGGCCAATTGCCGGTGGACAAAGGCGCATCGCCGTCTTCCCAACCCAGTTGAGTGCTGCCCTTCCGTCCCGAATGCCCGATCTGGCAGCAAAGCTTCGCCTTCGTCTCGGCATGGACGAAATCCGCCAGCCGCTTCCACGCCGCCTCATGCTCGGGCGCATAAAGCCCCGGACAGCCGGGGGTGATCCGGCCCTCCGCTGAAACGCACGTCATCTCGACATAGACCAGCCCCGCCCCACCCTTGGCGCGTTCGGCGTAGTGCACGAAGTGCCAGTCGGTCGGGCAGCCATCCACCGCCTTATACTGCGCCATGGGGGATACCACGACCCGGTTCTCCAGCCGCATGCCCCGCAACTGGAACGGTGCGAACATCGGCTGACGGCCCGGCTGACCCCCGGACTGGGACTGGAACCAGCCTTCGGCATCGGCCAGCCAGTCCGGGTCACGCAGCCGCAGGTTTTCGTGCCCGATCCGCTGGCTGCGGGTCAGCAGCGAATAGGCGAACTGCACCGGCGCCATATCGAGGTAACGCTCAACCTCCTCGAACCACTCCAGACTGTTGCGCGCGGCCGATTGCAGGCGCAACACCTTGACCCGGCGCTCATCCTGATAGCGCTGGAAGGCCGCCTCCATCGACGGTTCGGAATGCAGATAGTCGGCCAACGCGATGGCCGATTCCAGCGCAAGCTTGGTGCCCGACCCGATGGAAAAATGCCCCGTCGCCGCCGCGTCGCCCATCAACACCACGTTCTCATGATACCAGCGCTGACAGATGACGCGCGGAAACTGCATCCAGACCGCCGACCCGCGCAGATGCGCCGCGTTCGACATCAGGTCATGCCCGCCGAGATGCGCCGCAAAAATCGTGCGGCAGGTCTCGACCGTTTCTTCCTTGGTCATGCCCTCAAAGCCCCAGGCGTCCCAGGTCTCCGGCAGGCATTCGACGATGAAAGTCGCGGTCTCGGCGTCGAACTGGTAGACATGGGCCCAGACCCAGCCATGCGCCGTCCGCTCGAAGATGAAGGTGAAGGCATCGTCGAACTTGGCATGGGTGCCAAGCCAGACGAACTTGCAGCGCCGTGTGTCGATATCGGGCTGGAACACCTCGGCATATTCGCGGCGCACAAGGGAGTTGATCCCGTCGGTCGCAACGACAAGATCATAGTCGCGGCGATACTCTTCGGCGGTCTTGAACTCGGTCTCGAAGCGCAAATCCACGCCCAACTCGCGGGCACGGGCCTGCAACAGGACCAGCATGGTCTTGCGGCCGATCCCGGCAAAGCCATGCCCACCCGACACGGTGCGCACCCCATCATGCACCACGGCGATATCATCCCAGTAGGCAAAGCGGTCGCGGATCGCCATGGCGCTGACCGGATCGTTTTCCTCCAGCTTGCCAAGGCTGTCATCCGACAGCACGACACCCCAGCCGAAGGTATCGTTGGCGCGGTTCCGCTCCAGCACAGTGACCTGATGCGCGGGGTCACGCAGCTTCATCGAGATCGCGAAATACAGGCCCGCTGGCCCGCCCCCAAGGCAAAGAACCTTCACCTGACCCTCCTCGAGTCCCATTGTTTGGCAAAGCCTGCCATCCGGGAGAAATAATTTCAAGCTTGAAATTTCTAGC
>JANMGI010000448.1:0-3552 GCA_031374565.1 Paracoccaceae bacterium
CGTCGCACTGCCGATGGCGGTCAGCGACGGTTCGGCTGAAATGACCGTGCCGGTGCGCCTGACCAGTGGTGGAACCGAAGTGCGGGCCGTGGGCATCGACCTTGCCCCGCAAGAGCGGCAACTTGACCTGTCGATCAGCTACCTGGTGCCGATGAGCGAAAGGTCAGAGCTGATGTTCGAAATGGTCCGTGCGCAAAATTACGGCAACATCGCCGGGATAACCGACAGCGCTGCGGTGCTAGGGATGAAGTGGTCGTTCTAGGCCCTTGGGGGCAGTCCAGAACGGCCGCCCCGTCAGGCAAAAAGCTCGTGCGCCAGCTCCAGCGCGCTGACAAGGGCGTCAACTTCTTCGACCGTGTTGTATAGCGCGAAGGACGCACGGCACGACGCGGTGATCCCAAGGTGCTCCATCAGCGGCATGGCGCAATGGGTGCCGGCGCGGACAGCGATGCCGCGCTTGTCAAGGATGGTCGAGATGTCGTGGGCATGGGCCGCCCCGTCCAGCGTGAAGCTGAAGATCGCCCCCTTGGTGGCCGAATTTCCCTGCACATTCAGCCAGTTCAGACCGTCCAGTCTGGTGCGGGCATAGTCGCGAAGGGTGCGCTCATGGGCTGCAACATTGGCCATACCCAGCCCGGTCAAGTAGTCCAGCGCCACGCCCAGCCCGATCTGCTGAACGATGCCCGGCGTTCCGGCCTCGAACTTCATCGGCGGGTCGTTCCAGGTGACGGCGTCGCGGGTGACTTCGCGGATCATGTCGCCGCCGCCAAGGAAGGGGCGCATTTCGGCTTGCCGCTCGGCCTTGATGTAGATGCCACCCGACCCCGAAGGCCCGTAAAGCTTGTGTCCGGTGATGGCGTAGAAATCGCAGCCAAGTGCCTGCACATCGACAGCCATGTGAACGGCGGCCTGGCTGCCATCGACCAGCACGGGCACGCCCTTTTCCCGCGCGCCTTTGCAGATCGCGGCCACATCGACCACGGTGCCAAGAACGTTCGACATGTGGGTCACGGCGACCAGCTTGGTGCGTGGCCCGATGGCATCCAGCACCGCCTGCGGGTCAAGATCGCCGTTCGCGTCCACATCAACCCATTTCAGCACCACCCCCTGCCGTTCGCGCAGGAAGTGCCAGGGGACGATGTTGGCGTGATGCTCCATGATCGAAAGCACAATCTCGTCGCCCGATTCCAGGCGTGGAGCGGCCCAGGCGTAGGAGACGAGATTGATCGCCTCGGTCGTGCCGGTGGTGAAGACGATCTCGTCTTCGGACGCAGCATTCAGGAACCGGGCGATGATGCCACGGGTCGCCTCGTACTTGTCGGTCGCAAGGTTCGACAGAAAATGCAGGCCCCGGTGCACGTTGGCATATTCCTTGGCATAGCCCGTCGTCACAGCATCGATCACCACCTGAGGCTTTTGCGCCGATGCCCCGTTGTCCAGATAAACCAAAGGCTTGCCGTTCACCTGCCGTGACAGGATCGGAAAATCGGCACGGATCTTGCGGACGTCATACATTCAGGATCAGGGCCTCCGGCCCGACAACAAGGATCAGCACGATCCCAAGCAGAAAACCGGTGGCGATGGCGCTGACAACCATGCCGGCGAACACCTTCGCGCGGGAGGCAAAGCCGTGCAGCTCGACGATGAAGGCGGTCATCAGCCAGAGAAACAACGCAATTCCCCCAATTCCGATGATCCCTGCAAGGGGCGGGGCAATGACCGCCGCCGCCAGTTGCAGGACCTGTAGTGCCAGCATCAGAAGTTGCAGCCAGACGACAATCAGCAAGGCATCGGGAAAGCTGCCCTGCCCCCCGAAGGCCCGCCCGACCCGGTGAACCAGCACAACCGACAGCGCCAGAAACAGCCACTGGAAGACGGCCGCGCGGAACGGGCTGGCCAGCATGAAGGCGCTGAACGGGTCCAGGTCCTGCGGGCTCATCCTGATCTGGATGCTGGCAAGCAGGGCTGAAACGACAGCGACCAGCAAAAGCCCCGCCGTGCGTGCCGGAACCGGCACCCCTTCGGCCAGAAGCGCGCGGGTCGCCTGACGTGGGTTTTGCAACGTCAGTTGGGTCAGCGTCAGAATACGGTCGATCAGGGTCATCCGCGTTCCGCCCCCCATTCGGCCTCGTGCAGAAGGGTGAACCAGAGCCAGAAGAACGCGACCCCGACCAGCACCGTCACCGCCGTCAAAGCCGGGCCAGTGCCGATCATGCCCGACACCAGCCCTTGCAGCAGCATGAGGGGTCCGATGCAGGCCAGCGCCCAGAAGAGGGCGATCCGTGCGGCATACCAGCTGCCCTGCCCACCCAGTGCACGCGCGGCAAGACGGCTTAGCGCCGCAAGACCGTACCAGACCGGGATCGTCGCAAGGACCGCCATTGCGCGGGGCAGAATGCGCGGCAGGGCCGAGGCATCACCGGCAAAGTGCGCCTCGCGCGCGGCGACGGGCCATTGACCAACGAACGCCAGCAGAAGAAAGACAAGCAGCAGCGAGAAGGCAAAGGGCTCGGACTGGCCCCGCGCAAGATGGTCACGCAGGATCGCGCGCGGGCGCCGCCATGTGGCGAAAAGGTCGGTCGTGACCGTCATGCCGCCCCTTTCGACCCGTGCCGGTCCAACCAGCGTTCCAGCCGGGCCCGGATGTCTTCGGCAATGTCCTCGTCAGCTATCTCCTGGATCGCTTCGGCAAGGAAGGCCAGCACCAGAAGCCCCTGGGCCGTCTTGCGGGGCACCCCGCGCGATTGCAGGTAAAAGAGCGCCACCTCGTCGATGGCCCCCGAAGTCGAGCCGTGGCTGCACTTCACGTCATCGGCGTAGATCTCAAGCTCCGGCTTGGCGAGGAACTGGCTGTCTTCATCCAGAAGCAGGCTTTGACTGATCTGGTAGCCGTCGGTTTTCTGCGCGCTCTGCTTGACCAGAATCTTGCCCTGGAACACCCCGACAGCGCCGTTCATCAGCACCATCTTGAACACCTGACGGCTTTCGCAGCCTTCGGCGGCATGGGTGACGAAGACGGTGTCATCATGGTGGAAGTCGCCGTCCCCGACCGTGGCCCCGGCCAGATGCGCCCGGCCCCCGGCACCGGCCAGTTCGATCACGGCCTCATTGCGGGTCAGGCGGCCATTGGCGGTCAGGGTGAAGGACCGCAGTTCAGATTTCACGCCCAAACGGGCAAACACATGCGTCACCGCGCGGCGTTCGTGGTCGCGGCCTTGCAAGCAGATGTGGTGGAAGCTGGCACCATCTGCGATGTCAACTTCCAGAACCTTGGACAGGCGCGCAGCAGCAGGACCGTTTTCCAGAAGTGTCAGGCTGGCGCCGGGCTCAACCTTCACGCAATGGTGCAAGATCGCATCGGAAGCCTCTGAACTGTGAACATAAACCAGAGACACTGGCTTTGTCGCCCTGCCCGTCACATGGATCAGGACGCCGTCCGTCGCATGGGCGGTGTTCAAGGCTGCAAACGGCCGAGAAACCGGCACCTGACCGCGCGCTTCAAGCAAACCGTAAAGCCCGTGCGCCCAGTGGATGTCCTTCGACCCGGCATCA
>JANMGI010000474.1:0-1745 GCA_031374565.1 Paracoccaceae bacterium
GAAACACATTCTTCACCACCTGCTGGCTGATGGTACTTGCGCCACGGTTGCTTCCAGCCTCGATTGCCTCGCGGATCGCGGCCATGTCGAACCCCCAGTGATTGCAGAAGTTCGCATCCTCGGCCGCGACGGCGGACCGGCCCATGGTCGGGGCAATCTCTTCCCACGGCACCCAGTCCTTTTCGATGCCTCCCAACCGCCAGGCCTCACCCAGTTGATAGAGGTTTATCGGCGGTGGGACGAAACTGAAAAGCAGGACGAGAAAGGCGTACAGCGCAGCGATCCCGGCAAGCGCACGGCCAAGCCACCGCAACGCAGTCCGCAGCCGCGAGCGACGGACCGGGGCTGGCTCCTCCGGCTTTGTCTTGCGCTTTCGGGCTGCGCCACCGGGCTTTTCAGCCGGTTTTTCGGCGGATTTCTCGGACATCGTCTTACCGGAATGCGGGGACGGCAGGCCCGTCAAGGCTGGTGTGCATCAGATCAGGCCATCGGACGGAAATTGCGAAAGAACGTGCTGCGGGATCTGGTCCTGAAGATCATGCAGCGCGTCCTCGGTATCGGCGCTAAGCCGGGTCCGAATGACCTTTGGGGTGCCTTTCAGGGTCTTAACCTTCTCCAGCACTCTGTCGGTTCCCAAGAGCCGCACGCGCATGGCAACCGCGGCTTCACCCTTTTTCAACGCCTGACCAACCGCCACCACAAACTTTTCATCCAGCCCGGCTTCAGCAAATTGCGCCGCGAGCCCCTTGCTGCGCGGTCCCGGCTTTCGGGTGTCAAGAAACATCATCCCAAGCATCGTGCCCCAGCGCCCGCCGCCCAATGGCTCACCAGAAGCAAGATCGATCGAGTGGTTCACAGAGACGCGGCCATCGGCTGCCCTGGTCACCACGACAATGTCCTCCGGCTCGGTTCCTGCCTCTTGTTGCAGCACGACAAGCGTTTCGCCGGACACATAAGCCTCCGTCTGGTTGCGGTAGACCAGAATGATCAGATCGGACACGTCGTTCGCTCCACCACTTGTTGGGCCTGCCGGGCAATTTAGGCGAGAGAGCAATTTGCCAACAAGCGGAATCGCCGGGACCGGGAAATTCTGCCAAGCTCGAAGTGCCAAGATGTAGCTACCCGTGGCGCGGACGGGATTTGGCTTGCGCAAAAGCGACACACGGATATGTCCGGGCGATCCCTCAACTCTGGACGGGCCTGATGATCTCGCGCGGTTTTACCAAGGGCGACGCTGTCTCTGAAGCGGTCTATTCTGACTGCGAACAGTATCGCTACCTGCTGACCCGGGTCTGGGCGTCCGGCCCCAAAGTGTTGTTCGTGATGCTGAACCCATCGACTGCTACCGAAGTTCAGAACGATCCCACAGTGGAGCGGTGTGAACGGCGGGCGCGGACGCTGGGCTTCGGCGCATTTAGGGTGACAAACATCTTTGCTTTCCGGGCCACTGATCCAAAGGTGATGCGGTCTGTCGTCGACCCGGTTGGCCCCGGGAATGATGCTGCTATTCTGGAAAGCGCGGCGTGGGCCGACAGCATCGTCTGCGCCTGGGGCAACCACGGGCTGCACCGGGATCGTGGGGCGATTGTCGCGGACCTGCTGCGCCAGACCGGGGTGCCACTTCTGCATCTTGGCCTGACGGGGCAGGGTCAGCCGCGCCACCCGCTTTATGTGGGCTATGATCAGGTTCCGCAAACCTGGTAGCGAAGGTCATGTCGGGCTTAGACGAATATCGGACAGATCCA
>JANMGI010000526.1:0-3685 GCA_031374565.1 Paracoccaceae bacterium
TGCTGAAGGGGCTTGGCATCACCCAGATTCACGCGTCATGTTCGGCTTCGACCCCCGCCTTGGGCCGGGCGGTCGAGATGGGATTTGCGCCACGGGTGCAGCGGCAGACCGATGCGGCTGCGGTGCGGGCCTTGCGACAGACGCTGGTATAGGAGCGGGCGATGGAGATCAGGCTGGACTATGACCGCCCGGAGGAGGGGCCGGGCCAGGGCCCGCTGACGGTGGGCTGGTTTCTGGCGCAGGACAAAGGGGCGGTGCTTTATGATCCGCCGGAACGGGTGCAGATCCGCCCGCCGAACAAGGCGCACGCGAAGTCGGCCAGCCGCTGCCCGGCGGTGATCCAGCTGGAAAGCCGGTATTTCATGGTGAAATGCCCGTTCGATCTGCACATCGGCTTTCAGCGCGATGACAAGGGCAAGGCGGTTCTGGTGAACCGGGCAGGGGCGTCCAGCCCGGTGCGGTCATCGAAGCTGAACGAGGTGCTGACGCTGGTCAGCGAGGCCGAGTGGCGGTTCCCGGACCGGCCCACGATCCAGCTGCACCTGCCCTACTACTTCATCGCCGACGAGATGGTGTATCTGACCCAGCTTGCCGCCTTCGCGCATTATCGGCCCGATCCCCTGCCCGGCACGATCTTTGGCGGGCGCTTCCCGATCTCGATCTGGCCGCGACCGTTGATGTGGGCGTTCGAATGGCACGAGCCGAAGAAGGACCTGATCGTGAAACGGGGCGAGCCGTTGTTCTATGTGCAGTTCGAGGGCATGGACCCGTCGCGCGCGGTGCAGGTGGTGGAAGCCGAGCGGACGGCAGAAGTGCAGGCCTATCTGGAAAAGATCACCGGAGTGGTGAACTACGTGAATCAGACCTTTGGCCTCTTCAAGGCGGCCGAGGCGTTGCGGCCAAAGAAGCTGTTGGTCGCGAAATCCCGGGAGTAGATTTGCCTGGCTGGCCCCGGGGCGCTGCCCCGGACCCCGGAGTATTTCGCAAAGAGCAGGCAAAAATTTGAATTGAATTGAAAGGGTCGGCCAGTGCGCAGCATCATCGAAACCTATGAGGTGGCCACTGGACAGGTGCGCGAGGTGCTGGCGGTCAAGGGGCGGATCGAGGCGCCGAACTGGGCACCCTCGGGCGACTGGCTGTTGGTGAACGGCAAC
Organism: Paracoccaceae bacterium; assembly: GCA_031374565.1. Taxonomy (GTDB): domain Bacteria; phylum Pseudomonadota; class Alphaproteobacteria; order Rhodobacterales; family Rhodobacteraceae; genus Tabrizicola. Next base: position 1,155 of record JANMGI010000526.1, read on the forward strand.
GGGCGGTTGTTCCGGGTGCCTTTGGCAAAGCCCGCGCTGGTGCCCGTAGACACGGGAGCGGCGGTCAGGTGCAACAATGACCATGGGATCAGTCCGGATGGGCAGAGCATAATTTTATCTTCACATCATGAGGGCGAAGGCAGCCAGGTTTATGTTGTGCCGGTCGCGGGCGGTGAGCCGGTGAAGGTGTCGCCCGAAGCGCCCAGTTGGTGGCATGGGGTGTCGCCGGATGGTCGGACCCTGGCCTATGTCGCGGCGCGAGGCAGTCGGGTGATCGATGTCTACACGCTGGGGCCAGGGCTGGCGGAAACGCGGCTGACCAAGGGCGAGGGGCATTGTGACGGGCCGGATTTCAGTCCGGATGGCAGCCGCATCTATTATAACTGCGACCGGACGGGCCATGCGCAGATCTGGGTGATGGCGGCAGATGGGTCAAACCAGCGGCAACTGTTCAAGGACGGGTTCGTGAACTGGTTCCCGCATCCGTCGCCAGATGGAGGCCAGTTGCTGTATCTTGCCTATCCTGCGGGGACCACGGGGCATCCGCCTGATCTGGAGGTGGCGCTGGTGCTGTGCGACCCGGAGGGCGGCAACCGGCAGCGGGTGCGGGAGTTCACCGGGGGGCAAGGGTCGATCAACGTGCCGTGCTGGGCTTCGGATGGTAGCGCCTTCGCCTATGTCCGCTATGAGCCTTGAAGCGTGGTCGCCTGTCTTTCGACAAAACCGGTGTCCACTTTTGTGGGCAGGCTTCAGGCCGGGCGCAAGCCGCTTAAGCCTTTCGGGGCCTTGGGCTTCGGCGTTTCGGGCAGCGGCAGGCCGACTGCCGCAAGGACGGGGCGCAGATGGCGCGGGTCGCCCCAGACCGAGATGTAGACCTCGGGCGGGTAGCCGTTTGCCAGATGCTCGGGTGTGAGGTCGATGATCCGCACGCGCAGGTCGTCGCCGTGCGCAAGCGAAGGGGCGACCAGTTCTTCAGCCACCGGACCAAGGTGGCCGACAAGCCCGTCGCGGTGATAGGGGATCAGGCCGAGGATCGGCTTCTTCAGCCGGGCGAAAACCCCGATGCGCCCGTCGGACAGCCGGTCAAGCCAGGCTTGATCGCCGATGGCAAGTCCGGTGCGGGCGACATGGATCGCAAGACCCTCGACCGGGGCCTTGTGGATCAGGGGAAGTTTGGCATCGCTCATGGTCGGGCCTTTCACGTTGGCAAGCACCGAAGATGGGGAGGCGTGCGGGCGGGATGCAAGGCAAGGTTGCGACCACGGGGCCGGGCCAGCCCGATCCCGCCGATGAGAAGCGTGTGGATCGGCAAGGAAAGGCCGAAACGGAAGGATTTCCGGCGCAGTGTTTTTTGCGCAAGCGGGGATTGCAAAGTTTTCGACGCGCGCCCAGATCATGGGCAAGGCCTTCACGCGGTGGGCTGGGGATCCGGACATCGCAAGCGGGGCGCTTCATGGAAGGAGATTGCCGATGAATTTGGAGAAATTCACGGAACGGTCGCGCGGGTTTTTGCAAGCCGCCCAGACCATTGCGATGCGCGACAGCCATCAGCGCGTGCTGCCCGATCATCTTTTGAAAGCCTTGATGGACGACGACCAGGGGCTGGCGTCGAACCTGATCCGCAAGGCGGGCGGTGCGCCCGAACTGGTCAATGCCGCGATCAACGCGTCGCTGGCAAAGCTGCCCAAGGTGTCGGGCGGCGACGGGCAGACGTATATTGACCCTTCGCTTGTGCGGGTGATGGATGAAGCGGAATCCGTGGCCAAGAAGGCAGGCGACAGTTTTGTTCCGGTGGAGCGGATGCTGACGGCTTTGGCGCTGGTAAATACGCGGGCCAAGGACGCGTTGACGGCGGGGGCGGTGACGGCGCAGGGGCTGAACACGGCGATCAACGAGGTGCGCAAGGGGCGCACGGCGGACAGCGCTTCGTCGGAAGACACGATGGAGGCGCTGAACAAGTATGCGCGTGACCTGACGCAGGCTGCGCGGGACGGCAAGATCGATCCGATCATCGGGCGGGACGAAGAGATTCGCCGTGCGATGCAGGTGTTGAGCCGCCGGACGAAGAACAACCCGGTGCTGATCGGGGAACCGGGCGTCGGCAAGACCGCGATTGCCGAGGGGCTGGCTTTGAGGATCGTCAACGGCGACGTGCCGGAAAGCTTGCGCAACAAGCGGCTGATGGCGCTGGACATGGGGGCGCTGATCGCGGGGGCGAAGTACCGGGGCGAGTTCGAGGAGCGGCTGAAGGCGATCCTGAAGGAAATCGAGACTGCGGCGGGGGAGGTGATCCTGTTCATCGACGAGATGCACACTCTGGTTGGCGCGGGCAAATCCGAAGGCGCGATGGATGCGGCGAACCTGATCAAGCCGGCGCTGGCGCGGGGCGAGTTGCACTGCATCGGGGCGACCACGCTGGATGAATACCGCAAGCATGTGGAGAAGGACGCGGCTTTGGCCCGTCGCTTCCAGCCGGTGTTTGTCAGCGAGCCGACGGTCGAGGACACGATCAGCATCCTGCGCGGTATCAA
>JANMGI010000537.1:0-3090 GCA_031374565.1 Paracoccaceae bacterium
GTTCGAAGTTGCCGGTCGTGGCGAACTTCAGATGGGCGTGCTGATCGAAAACATGCGCCGCGAGGGGTTCGAGCTGTCGATCTCGCGCCCGCGCGTGCTGTTCCGCGAGATTGACGGCGTCCGCAACGAACCCATCGAAGAAGTCACCATCGACGTCGATGACGATTACACTGGCCCGGTCATCGAAAAGATCACCGGCCCACGCAAGGGCGATCTGGTCGAGATGAAGCCTGCGGGCGTCGGCAAGACCCGGATCATCGCGCACGTCCCGTCGCGCGGCCTGATCGGCTATCACGGCCAGTTCATGACCGACACGCGCGGCACGGGTGTTCTGAACCGGGTCTTCCACGGCTGGGCCCCGCACAAGGGCCCGATTGAGGGGCGGCGGCAAGGTGTGCTGATCTCGATGGAGACCGGGATTTCGGTCGCCTATGCGATGTGGAAACTGGAAGATCGCGGCCATTTCTTCATCGGCGTGCAGGAACCGGTCTACACCGGCATGATAATCGGCGAACACAGCCGCGACAATGATCTGGAAGTGAACCCGCTGAAGGGCAAACAACTGACCAACGTCCGCGCCAGCGGCACCGATGAAGCGGTGCGCCTGACCACTCCGGTAAAGCTGAGCCTGGAACAGTGCATCGCCTATATCGACGATGACGAACTGGTCGAAGTCACCCCGAAGTCGGTTCGGATGCGCAAGCGGTTCCTGGATTCGAACGACCGCAAGCGCCAGTCGCGCAAGGACTAACGGCGGGGACAGGAGTACAGACAGGTTGAACCGGCTACGGATTTGGGCGTTTAGTGTCCGCCTGAACCTCAGGATCGCGAACCGTATTCGTCGACGCGGTCCTGGCTGGACTGGTCTCTTTTCAAATCGCCGAGACCGTCCGCCCCGCCAAGCCTCCCTTGGGATGTTGGCGATCATGAAGAATGAGGCACACCTAATCGAAGAATGGCTGGACCATTATCTTTGGCAGGGGGCGGACCAAATCTATCTGATCGACAACGGCAGCACGGATAACACGCTGGACCGTGTCCGACCCTATCTGAATGATGGGCGTGTGCAACTTGTCGTATACCCGGAACAGCACAAGCAGGTTCAGCACTACTGGACTGCATTTCAGCATTTCAAGATTTCTGAGTGCTGTGAGTGGATCGGTATCGCCGACATAGACGAATATTGGTTCTGCAAGTCTGGTGAAACCTTAGTCAAATACTTGGACCGCCAAGCCGAGGTCGACGTCATCTACGCCAACTGGACCAACTTCGGGACGACGTTGGATGCGCAACCGGAGAGTGTCCGGCGAGACTTGTGCCAGATGAATCCTCTGAAGGACCGTTTCTCCAAGTACTTCTTCCGCACGTCGATCCCTTTGAAGCAGGATGACCTTGAGGTTCACTTCATTCGGAACGTTGGACTTAGGCGAGCAAAGATCGCCAATGGCGAACTACAGCTCAACCACTATGTCACTCAGAGTCGGTCGTTCTGGTTCGATGTGAAAATGCGCAGAGGCGATGTGTTCTACACCGGGCAGAACATGGATGCGATGACAGCCAGATACGAAGAAATCAACAAAGCCAGCACCGGAACCTGCACTCGGTTGCGCGATCTGATACAGGCCTCTGACGGTGATTAAACCAGCAGCAGGAAGAGGCGTCAGGGAAGTAACTCCTACACCGTGAGCCGTCCGACCTGCTGAGCTCGTAAACCGTTGAGGCAAATCTAATGTTGAGGCCCCAGCAGGAAAACTGAATCGGCCAGCACCAGCTCGTTTAGTGTTCACCAGTAGAAGGACGGGCTGGATTTTAGACCAGAGACCCTACTCGACTTCTTCGACCACCATCAGATCGCGGGTGCTGGCACCTTTCGCATGGGCCAGTGCCGCCTGATAGGCGGGGGAGTTGTAACACTCCACCGCCCTTTCCAGACTTGGAAAGCGGGCGACCACGTTGCGCGGGCGGTCATTGCCCTCCAGCTGCACATAGCGGCCACCGCGGGCCAGAAAGACGCCGCCGTGGGCGGCGATGGCCTCGGTCGCGCCCTTGGCGTAGAGCGCATAGGCATCGGTGTCCGTGACATGGACGTGGGCAATCCAGAGTGCTGTCGGCATCACGAGGCCCCCATCACGGCTTCCGCCGCCTTGATCGCAGCATCGGCCTGCGCGATGTCGGCCCCGCCCGCCTGCGCAAGGTCGGGCCTGCCACCGCCGCCGTTGCCACCCATCGCCTCGGCTGCGGCTTTCACCAAGGTCACGGCAGAGAGCTTCGCGGTGAGGTCGGAGGTGACACCTGCGGCGACGGCAGGTTTTGCCCCCGTGTCTGCGATCAAGAGAACAGCGCCCGAGCCGAGGCGGGCCTTCATCTCGTCGATAAGGGCCGGAAGATCCTTGCCCGAGACGCCAGAAAGCACCTGAGCCACGAACTTCACCCCGTTGATTTCCTTGGCCTCTGGCCCGGCGGCCTTGCCACCCATTGCGACCTCGCGGCGCAGTTGCGCGACCTCGTTCGCAAGCGCCTTCCGTTCATCGAAAAGCGCGCGGATACGGTCGGCAAGCTCGGACGCCGGGGCCTTGATGATCGCCGCGATGTCGTTCAGCCGCGCGTCCTGCTGGCGCAGATGGTCCAGTGCCTCCTGTCCCGTCAGCGCCTCGATCCGCCGCACACCGGCGCTGGAGGCGCTTTCCGACAGCAGCACCATCGCGCCGATATCCCCGGTCCGCTGAACATGCGTACCGCCGCACAGTTCAAGGCTGTAGGTTCTGCCGTCAGACCCCTTGGCCGAGCCGTCCAGCGTGCCCATCGAGACGACGCGCACCTCGTCGCCGTATTTCTCACCGAAAAGAGCCTGTGCGCCGATGGCGCGGGCGTCGTCGGGGGTCATGATCCGGGTCTCGACCGGGGAGTTCTGGCGGATGAAGGCGTTCACCTCGGTCTCGATCGTGGACAGGTCGGGAGCAGAGATCGCTGCCGAATGGCTGAAGTCAAACCGCAACCGGTCCGCCGCGTTCAGGCTGCCCCGCTGGGCCACATGGTCACCAAGGGTGCGTCGCAGCGCCTCATGCAGAAGGTGGGTCGCCGAATGGTTCG
>JANMGI010000629.1:0-1847 GCA_031374565.1 Paracoccaceae bacterium
GGTCGATGGATGCCCGCCAGTCCAGGTTGAAGACGTCAAACCCGGCATCAGCCAGCACGTCATCAAGGTTCTGCCCGCTCTGACGCGGCGGATTGAAGATGCGGCTGCGGACGCCAGCACCGTGGACCATCAGAACAGGGATCGGGCTGACCGCATCAGGCCGCACCTTGCGCTTCATCCGAAGCGTCAGGCCATCGACCGTGTCAAAATCGATGTGCTCTCCCAGGGAAATACCTGACAAGCCAATCTCCTGAAAACAATGCAAGCAAAAATACGCAGGTTCAATTGCCGCTAAGTGTAGCAGAGAAGCGTCGCAAAAGCGAGAATTGTTGCAGGTCCAAGCCGCCCGCTTAGGGTACGGATTCCCAGCCGCTGGCAGGTTGCAAGGCTAGCGCTTGAAGATAGCCACCAGGTCGCTTGCGCCTTCGGCCGGGCCGCTCAGCTCTAGATGTTCCTGGATGTGGCGCAAGTGATCCGACATAAGCCGTGCCGCCGCATCGGTATCGCGGGTGCGGAACGCATTGAAGATCTCGTCGTGGTCTTCATCCCGGCAGTTCGACACGCCCGGACTGCCGAAGATCCCGATGATCAGTGAGGTGCGGGTGACAAGCTCTTTCACCATCCGCAGCGCGACCGAGTTTCCCGCGACTTCCGCCAGCAACACGTGGAACTGCCCCGACAGCCGGATCGCATCGCGACGCTTGGCCGTGTGATGGGCGGCGTGTTCCAGCTTGAGATGCTGTTCCAGCCGGATCAAGTCGTCATCGGATGCACGCTCAACCGCCAGGCGGGCGACGTTCGGCTCGATCATCAGCCGGGTCTCGAACACCTCGCGCGCTTGTTCGGCAGAGGGCGAGGCGACATAGGCACCACGATTGGGCTGAAGGTCCACCACCTCGCGGCTGGCCAGCAGCAGCAGGCTTTGACGGATGCGCATCCTGCCCACGCCGAACGCTTCGCAAAGCGAGGCTTCGGACAACTTCGTGCCAGGCGGCAAACGCTGGTCGATGATCGCCTCGAAGATTCGCTCGACGATCTCTTCTTCGTCAAGTTCGTCGTCCCGCGCGTCCTGTTCGGCCGTGTTGCCGAGGGTGCCCATTCCAGATGTCCGTTTCAAAAGTGAACGTTTTGAAGGCTACAGGGGAATCTGCTGACCCTTCAAGAGGCATATCGTGAACGGTCCTGTGATTTTTTGTTGACAATGTTGTCAGCACGACGGTCAATCAAGCAGTCGCGGACGTGAATTCCGCAGACCCACAACAGGGAGCATCAAAAATGATCAGACGCAGTTTCCTTGCGACGAGCGGCTTGTCCCTTGTCCTTGCCCTAACGGCAACCTCAGCGGCCTGGGCCGAAAATGCCAAGCTGAAAATCGGTTTTGTCGGCGTCACCTCTGGTCCCGCCGCATCCTGGGGCATTTCCAACCAGCGTTCGATGGAAACCCGCGCAGCCTGGTTGAACGAACTTGGCGGCGTGAAAATCGGCGACACGACCTATGACATCGAGATCGTGCCCTTCGATGACCAGAAGGACCCCAAGCGTGCCATCGCGGGCATGGAAAAGATGGCACAGGACGGCATCCACTATGTCGTTGGCCCCAACGTCGATGACGGTGCTGCGGCAGTCCGCCCGGTGGCCGAGCAGAACGGGATCATGTATTTCCCCTACGCTTTCCCGAAAGAGCTTTATACCGCCCCGGCATCCAACGCGATCCTTGGTATGGTGGCAAACTACCAGTCGGGCCCGGCGATCTACAAATACCTGATGGAAACCAAGGGTGTGAAGAAGGTTGCCTTCATCGCCGGCAACGAATCCGACCCACTGTCGCAGCGCGATTCCGGTTCCGC
>JANMGI010000402.1:0-7348 GCA_031374565.1 Paracoccaceae bacterium
ACCTTGGCCCCGGCCACGCGCAGAAGCCCTGCCAGGCGGCGAAACCAGGGCCCGTGCGGCCCTTGCAGGAAAAGGAAGTGGCGAGAGGTGTCCGTCACGGAAGGCCTGTTGTCCTGGGTCGCGTCCAGTCTAGCGCCGGAATGGTTAAGAACTCAGGCCCTATCATGGCGTCAAGCGGGGACGGATTTCAAGCGGGCAGGCTTGCATGCGGGCAGGGCGCGCTTTACCCCTTTTCGAAAGATGCGAAGGAGCAGCCATGTTCACCGGAATTGTCACCGACGTGGGACGGATCGTCGAAACACGGGTCACCGGCGACCTGCGCGCCCGGATTGCCACGCGCTATGACGTGACCCGCATCGACATTGGGGCCAGCATCGCCTGCGACGGGGTCTGCCTGACGGTCGTGGCCTTGGGGCCGGAGGGGTGGTTCGACGTCGAAATCTCTGGCGAGACGGTGTCGAAGACCAATCTTGGCGGATGGGTGCCCGGCAAGCGGGTCAATCTGGAGCGCGCGCTGAAGGTGGGGGATGAACTTGGCGGGCACATCGTCTCGGGCCATGTCGATGGGCTGGCCGAGGTGGTGAAGGTCACGCCCGAAGGCGGGTCGGTCCGCGTGACCTTTCGCGCGCCTGAGGCTTTGGCGAAATTCATCGCGCCGAAAGGCTCGGTGGCGTTGAATGGCACGTCCTTGACGGTGAACGAGGTTTCGGGGGCCGAGTTCGGGGTGAATTTCATCCCGCACACGCAAGAGGTGACGACCTGGGGCGAGGTGGCCGTGGGCGACCTTGTGAACCTGGAAGTCGACACGATGGCCCGCTATGTGGCCCGGCTGCGGGAATATGACTGACCGGATGCCTGTGGCTGACCTTGGGGGCTTTGCGCCCCCAAACCCCCGCAGGATATTTGTGCCAATGTGAAAGCAAATTTGAGTCAAATGCGATGGAGTTTTGATGGCTGAGATCGGGCACAATCGCGGGCCCTCGCTGGAGGGCGGGGTTAGCTGGCGCAAGCACTGCTGGTCGGCGGCGCGGTCGGCCTTGCTGCCGACATTGCCCATCGAGGTGGTGCGTCTGCGCGTGAAGCGGGCCAAGGCGCTGGGGCTGGACTACAAGACCTACGCCGGGGTACGGGCCGCGACGGGGCATGACGTGGTGGCGTTTCTGTTCTCAAGCAATGCGTTGCGGGTGTCGGTGCCGCGGCCTGCCATGCCGGAGGCGCGGGCAGTGAAGCTGGCCGAGGTGCAGTGCGGGCGTCTGGCTTTGGCGGTGGTACCGCTGACGCCGGAGATGCTGGAGGCCGCAAATCCGGAGGTGCTGGACGGGGCCTGGCCCGCGCCCTATGGTCTGGCCGGGTTTGGCGAGGTGCGCGAGCGGCTGCGGGCGGCTTTGGGGAAAGTGCCGTCGGATCAGGTGATTCTGGTGGGCGATCTGGGGTTGGAGCGCGACTGGTGTGCGGCGGGGCGGCTGGCGGGGTATCTGCCGGCGGAGCGGTATTTTGGCGCCTAAGAAACTGATCAGGATCGATTTTCCGACCAACAGGGACGGATCTCTTGCCCATCAGATCCGCAACTTGGGAGAGGATTTATATCGTGAGATCGAAGTTCCAGGCCTCGCTGATTTGGGCGGGTTGGAAGCCGTTGGCAAGGCCACAGACCGGCTTGAGGTGAGGATACACCGGACCAGCCTAGTCGGGCGCACGCGTGCTCAAGTTGAAAAGATCATCTCGCGGCATTTGTTGGCAGATCGGGCGGTTGTCACTTTTGAGGAGTGACGGTCGAAAGTATCAATGAAAAACGGCGGCCCCTTCGGACCGCCGTTTCATCTTCCATGAACCCGAGGGATCAGGCCGCGACGCGACCGACCAGCACAGAGCCAACCTGCTTGGCCGCACCCGCCTCATCCACACCCGACACAGCCGCGACTTCGCGGGTCAGGCGTTCCAAGGCGGCTTCGTAAAGCTGACGCTCGGAGTAGCTTTGTTCGCGCTGGTCGTCGGCGCGGTGCAGGTCGCGGACCACTTCGGCAATCGACAAGAGGTCGCCAGAGTTGATCTTCTGCTCATATTCCTGGGCGCGGCGCGACCACATCGCGCGCTTGACCTTGGCCTTGCCCTTCAGCGTGTCCAGCGCCTTGGTGATCACGTCGGGCGCCGACAGGGCGCGCATGCCGATATCCAGCGCCTTGTGGGTGGGGACGCGCAGGGTCATCTTGTCCTTTTCGAAGGAGATGACGAAAAGCTCGAGCTCAATTCCGGCGATCTGCTGCTCCTCGATGGAAATGATCTTGCCCACGCCATGCGCGGGATAGACCACGAAATCGTTCGGACGGAATTCAGCTTTCTTCGACTTTGTCATTCATCATTCCCCAGTTTGGACGCCCCTTCCGCGACAAAGACCCCTCGCGCACTGAACCCCTCGTTCAGGCGTGGTGAGCTTTGATTGTCACAAAAGATTTGGGCCTAGGCGGGATGCTCTAAGCCGGTTCAGGCTTCCATGCTTGCTTTGTAAACGAACTATAACACAAAAACGCACTGATTCCAACTGCCGCGAAACTGGGCAGTTCAGATGTAACGCGTTGAATTTCCATAAATAATCCAGATGTAACCGATTCGTGGCCCTCTTTGAGCCCGAATCGGGTCTGCCGTCAGCCGCCCAGACCGGGGGCTTCCGAGAAGTACTTCTCGCGCTTGTCCTTTTCGCCGTCGCGGTCTTCATAACCGGGCAGCGGGTCTTTCTTTGTGACTATCACCGGCCATTGCACCGCATATTTGCGGTTGAAGGTGACCCACTGGTCCATGTCCGGTTCGGTGTCGGGGCGTATCGCGTCGGCGGGGCATTCGGGTTCGCAGACGCCGCAATCGATGCATTCATCCGGGTGGATGACCAGCATGTTTTCGCCTTCGTAGAAGCAGTCGACCGGGCAGACCTCGACGCAGTCGGTGTATTTGCAGGCGATGCAGTTATCGATGACGATGTAGGTCATGGGTCGGCCCTGAAGCAGAACGTTTCAGTGCTAGCTAGAGCAGGCGGTCGGATCATTCAAGGCTGTCCGGAACATCGGTCGGCTCGGTCGGGACGGGATCAAGGTCCAGATACAGCGCCTGCGCTTCGGCTGCCGGGCCACGACGGAGGCCAAGCGCCAGGATGCGGATGACGCGAATGCGGTTGCCTTGCGGGAAGGTCAGCGTATCGCCTTGCGCAACATCGCGACCGGGGCGGCTGATGCGGGTTCCGTTTACCCGGACATGGCCGTCCTCGATCAGCTCGGCGGCGATGCTGCGGGATTTGAAGAACCGCGCCTGCCAGAGCCATTTGTCCAGCCGCACCCTTTGGGCGGCGGCTGGATCAGGCTTGCCCGATGGTCCAGCCAATCAGACCTTGCCCTTAAGCGCCAACAAGGCAGCGAAGGGGTTGTCGGGGTCGATGGGCTTTTCCACGCGGGGTGGGCGGGCCTCGAACGATTTTTGCCGGTCGTCGCGTTGGGGTTTGCCACCCTTGTAGTCGCCCTTCGGACGGTCGCCTTTCGGGCGGTCACCACGTGGCCGATCACCTTGGGGCCGATCTCCTTGGGGCCGATCCCCTTGCGGGCGGTCTCCCTTCGGACGGTCGCCTTGGGGTCGATCCCCCTGAGGACGCTCGCCTTGCGGACGGTCAGCGCGCGGGGCCCGGGGGGCTTCGCCTTCCTTGCGTTCAGGGCGGGGGGCACGTTCGGGGCGCGGTCGGGGCTTCGGTGCCCAGGTGAAGGTGTAGAACGCCTCCATCTCGGGTGCTGCCGGTTCCGCCTCTGGTTCCGGGGGCGGGGCGAGGATCGAGATTTCCTCGGGGATCGGCTGACCGGCGGCAATGGCTGCGGCGGCTTCTTCCGTAATCTCGGGGGTCTTGGCCGCTTCGGCCTTCACCTTGGCGCGTTCGGCCTTTTCGGGCTTGTAGCCCAGGCCCGTCATCAGGTCAGCAAACTGGTCAAGGGTCATGCCGGTGATCGACAGCATGTCGGGCGTGGCCTCAAACCCCGCACGGCTGTCTTTCTGGCGCAGGATGTCGGCCAGGCGTTCCAGCATGTCGATGCGGATCGCGCGGGTGCCTGCGGGGTGATAGCCCGCCAGCGTGTAGTGCTGCTTCGGCACTTCGGCCACGTTCGGGATCGTCACCAGACCGGGGGGCGGCGATTCGGGGAATTCCTGAAGGCCGTTCCACAAGGACCACAGCACCAGCCGCAGCCGGGTGGGCGCGGGTTTCAGCAGGGCGGGCAGGAAGATGGTGAACTGACCAAAGCGGACCCCATGCTTGCGCAGGGCACCCCGGGCTTCCTGATCAAGTTCCTTGACGTCATTGGCCACCGCATCGCGCGGCAGGACACCCATTGCTTCGGACAGGCGGAAGGCGAAACCGCGGGCAAGGCCGGTCAGGGCCTCATCGCGGGCCATGGCCAGAAGCGGTTCGAACTGGGCTGCAACCTTGCGGTCGATGAAGTGCTGCAACCGGCGACGGACTTTTTCCACCACGTCGGGACCGGCTTCTTCGTCCACGAAAGCCTCGACCGCGGGCTTTGCAGCCTCGGCGCCCTTCACCAGCTTGCCCACCGCATTGGTGCCCCACATGAGGCCGCCCTGTTCGGTGAAGTCCAGCTCGGTGTCCGGCGCGTTGTAGAAGCGGTCGGCGCGGAGGTGGAATTCCGGCTTCAACGCCAGAATTGCGGCCTGCGCCAGCGTCTTCGCCGCATCGGGCGTCGCACTTGCATCCTGCTTGAAGCGGAAGCCCTCCAGTTTCCCGGCGAATTCGCCTTCGACCGTCACTTCGCCCTTGTCGTTCACTTCGGCCACGAGAGCCTCCTTCTGTTTCAACCGGCGAAGAAGCACACTCGTCCGCCGGTCGACAAATCGTTGCGTCAATGCCGCATGCAAGGCATCCGACAGGCGGTCTTCTACAGCGCGCGTTTCATCCCGCCAATGGCTTTCGTCTTCGACCCAGTTTTTCCGCTGGGTGACGTAGGTCCAGGTGCGGATATACGCCAGCCTGCGCGACAATGTGTCGATGTCGCCTTCGGTGCGGTCGATCCGCTTGATCGCGGTCGCCAGCCAGTCGCTGGGGATGCGACCCCCGCCCAGACCCCGGCCTACCAGAAACTCGAAGATCCGGGTCAGAAGCGTGGTGTGTTCGGGGCCACTGGAGGACCGGAAGTCCGGAATCCGGCACACGTCCCACAAAAGCTGCACGCGTTTGGGTTCGGTCAGCTTGTCCTGCACTTCGGGCAGGGCCGACAGCGCCTTCAGCGCCAGCACATCATCGGCATCCCGCGCCCGGGACAGCCAATCGTTGTAGGTCGGGGCCTCAAGGCTGCGGATCAGGCGGTCGGCGGTGCCGAAATCCATCTGCTCGTTGCGCCAGTGCAGCTTTTTCACCGGGGCGAAGCGGTGATTCTCTATCGCCTCGACCAGGTCTTCGTCGAAGGGCCGCGCCTCGCCCGTCACGCCGAAGGTGCCGTCTTCCGTGTGGCGGCCCGCACGCCCGGCGATCTGGGCCAGCTCATGGGGGTAAAGCGCCCGCATCCGGCGGCCGTCGAACTTGGCCGTCGCCGAGAACGCCGCGTGCTTGATGTCAAGGTTCAGGCCCATGCCGATGGCGTCGGTGGCCACCAGATAATCCACGTCGCCGTTCTGGTACAAAGCCACCTGAGCATTGCGCGTCCGGGGCGACAACGCCCCCATCACCACCGCGCAACCCCCCTTTTGCCGGCGGATCAGTTCCGCAATCGCATAGACGTTCTCGACCGAAAACCCGACGATGGCCGACCGTTCCGGCATCCGGCTGATCTTCTTCGACCCGGCGTATTTCAGCGTAGACATCCGGTCGCGCTTCAGGAAGGTCACATGCGGCACCAGCCCGGCAATGGCCCCGCGCATGGTGTCGGACCCCAGAAACAGCGTCTCGTTCAACCCCCTAGCCCGCAGCAGACGGTCGGTGAAGACATGCCCCCGGTCGGCATCGGCGCACAGCTGTATTTCGTCCACCGCAACGAAATCTGCGCCGATTTCCAAGGGCATCGCTTCGGTGGTGCAGACCCAGTACTGCGTGCGTTCCGGCACGATCCGCTCTTCGCCCGTGACCAGCGCCACGATGGACGGCCCGACCCGCGCGACGATGCGGTCGTAAACCTCACGCGCAAGCAGGCGCAGCGGCAGGCCGATCACGCCTGTGCGGTGCGTCAGCATCCGGTCGATGGCATGATGGGTCTTGCCGGTGTTCGTCGGCCCAAGGACCGCCGTCACCCGCCGGGTGGCGTCCATGGCTTAAAGCTCCTGCCCCTGGGATTCAGTCTCAAGGCGTTCGACGGCTTCCGTCGCGCCTGCAAGATGGGGATGGATCGCAAGGGCGGCCTTGTACACCTCCAGCGCCCGTTCGGGCTTGCCGGTTTCTTCCAGGATCAACGCAAGTCCGGTCAACGCCCCGAAATGGCGCGGGTTCAGGGTCAGAACCTTGCCGATGTCAGCGAGGGAAGGCCCGAACTCCCCGGACATGTAATAGGCCGTCGCGCGCGAATTCCACGCCTCGGCAAAATCCGGGTCCTGGTCGATGATCGCGGTGAAATGTTCGATCGCGGCGGGATAATCGCCCAGGTCCATCGCATCCTTGCCACGCTGGAGCAGAAGATCCTCGGCCGGAGAGCCCGACTTCGACCACTCGATCCAGATTTCCGTCTCGATCCGGCCCGCTTCACCTTCGTCTGCCGTCTTCAGCCTTTCGAACAAGCCGTCCAGCTTGGGGACATCTTCGGCAAAAGCCACCGCACAAGTCAGGAAAAGCGGCAGAAGTGCCGCAACGATACGATTGAGAATGGCGACGCGGAGACCCATAACATGAACGTAACCGATCCGCGCCAGATTGCCAGTGGTGCCGGGGTCACGAACGGGAGACTTGTGATGAGCGAAATGATTGATGCAGCGGTAAAGGCTTTGTCCGCCAAACTTTCGGGCGGATTTGACGGGGTGGCGAAGTTCGTCATCACCGGTGAAGGTGCGATCATGATGGATGGCAGCGGTGTGCGGGCTGGCGATGACGAGTCTGACGTGACCCTGACCGCCGACGCTGACGTTTTCCGCGCGATTCTGGCGGGGGACATGAACCCGACAATGGCCTTCATGACCGGCAAGCTTTCGGTTGATGGCAACATGGGGCTGGCGATGAAGCTGGGCTCGGTGCTGGGGTGAAGGACACGGCCATCTTTCAGGCACCGTTCCATGCGGTGCTGGCCGACGGGCCGCCAGGTGCAACCGCAGTCTGGCTGACCGCCGGGACGGCGCGCATCCGTGTGGCCTGGTGGCGGGGTGGCGAAAAGGGGACGGTGCTTCTGCT
>JANMGI010000677.1:0-3353 GCA_031374565.1 Paracoccaceae bacterium
CCCCCCTCGCCCCGGATCAAGTCCGGGGCTCACCCCCCAGGATATTTGGGCCAATTTGAAAGGCGAAAGGATGTTTCAAATCTTCGAAAGCCAAGCGTCACCGGATCAGGGGCCGCCTCGGCTGGCGGCATTGCGGGCGAAGCTGGGGGCGATGGGCTTGGCCGGATTCATCGTGCCGCGGTCGGATGTGCATCAGGGCGAGTATGTGGCGGCGCGGGATGAACGGTTGCAATGGTTGACGGGATTCACCGGGTCAGCGGGGTTTTGCATCGTGCTGCCGGATGTGGCGGGGGTGTTCATCGACGGGCGGTATCGGACGCAGGTGAAGGCGCAGGTCGACCTTTCGGTGTTCACGCCGGTGCCGTGGCCGGAGGTGAAGCCCGGTGAGTGGGTGCGGGAGAATCTGGCGGGGGGAGTTGTGGGCTTTGACCCTTGGCTGCACACGGCGGACGAGGTGGAAAAACTTGAGACGGCGCTTGAAGGAACAGGCGTAAAGCTAATGCCTGTAAGCAAAAATCCAGTGGACGCGATCTGGCAGGGTCAGCCGAATGCGCCTGTGGGCAAGGCCTTTGTGCACCCCGTGGAGCTGGCTGGGAAAAGCCATGCGGACAAGCGGGCGCGGCTGGCAGAGGGGTTGCGCAAGGCCGGGCAGAGGGCTGCGGTGGTGACGTTGCCGGATTCGCTGTGCTGGCTTTTGAATATCCGGGGTGCGGATGTGCCGAAGAATCCGATACTGCATGGCTTTGCGGTCTTGCAGGAAAGCGGGCGGGTCGATCTGTTCGTGACCCCCGCGAAACTGGATAAGGCAGTTCTGGCGCATCTGGGGGCCGAGGTTGCGGTGCATCCGGTGGGCGGGTTCGCCGGGGCGCTTGGCCGCTTGACCGGGCCGGTGCGGGTGGACAAGGGTACTGCCCCCTTGGCGGTCGCCGACATCCTGCGTGCGGCGGGGGTGGAGGTTGCCTGGGGCGACGATCCCTGCCGGTTGCCGAAGGCGCGGAAGAATGCGGCGGAGATTGCGGCGACGCGGGAAGCGCATCTGCGCGACGGAGCGGCGATGGTTGAGTTTCTGCGCTGGCTGGATGAGGCCTCGCCCAACGGCGGGCTGACCGAGATTTCGGTGGTGCAGGCGCTGGAGGGCTTCCGGCGGGCGACGAATGCGCTGCATGACATCAGCTTTGACACCATTTGCGGGTCGGGCCCGAATGGCGCGATCATGCATTACCGGGTGACCAAGGAAACCAACCGCCCGGTGCGGAAGGACGAGTTGCTGCTGGTCGATTCGGGCGCGCAGTATCTGGACGGGACGACCGACATCACCCGGACGATTGCCATCGGCGATCCGGGCCAGGAGGCGCGGGAGTGTTACACGCGGGTGTTGCAAGGCATGATCGCAATCAGCCGGGTGCGATTTCCGAAAGGGCTGCCGGGGCGAGACATCGACGCACTGGCGCGGTTCAATCTGTGGGTTTCGGGGCAGGATTACGACCACGGGACCGGTCACGGGGTGGGTGCGTTCCTGAGCGTGCACGAAGGGCCGCAGCGGATTTCGCGGGTGTCCGAAGTGCCGCTGGAACCGGGGATGATCCTGTCCAACGAGCCGGGCTACTACCGCGAAGGTGCATTTGGCATCCGGCTGGAGAACCTGATCGTCGTCCAGGACGCCCCTGCCCTTGGCGACAACCGGCCGCAGATGTCGTTCGAGACGCTGACCTTCGTCCCGTTCGACCGGCGGTTGATCGAACGGGATGAGCTTTCCCCTGCAGAGCGTCGTTGGCTGGACCACTACCACGCCGAAGTGCTGGAAAAGCTTGGCAACCGGGTTTCAGGTGCTACGCTGGCCTGGTTGCAGGACGCTTGCGCCCCGCTTTAAGGAGCATCCAATGGCCAGTCATATCACGATCATGCCGATTGACGGGGCGGTCACGGTGACGGCGGGATCGACGGTTCTGGGCACCAGCCAAAAGGCGCTGGAACTGCGCGAGGGGGCCGGAAGGCCGGTTATCTACGTGCCCCGCGAAGACATCGACATGGGCCGCCTTGTAGCGACCAGTCATGCGACATCCTGCCCGTACAAGGGCAAGGCAAGCTACTACTCGATCAAGGGTGATTTCGGGATGCTGGCCAATGCCGTCTGGTCATACGAGACCCCGAAGGACGACGTCGCGGCGATTGCCGGGCATCTGGCGTTCTATCCGGACCGGGTAAAGGTCACGCGCGGCTAGCGGCTTCTTCGCGGATGCGCTGCACCATGGCGCGCAGCCCGTTCGAGCGCTGGCTGGAAAGGTGTTCGTTCAAACCCAGACGGCCAAGCTCTGCCGTGGCATCGATCTGTGCGACATCAGAGAGCGGGACGCCGGAGTAGAGCGCATGGAGGACCGCGATCAGGCCACGCACGATCATTGCGTCGCTGTCGCCCTGAAACTGAAAGCGGCCCGCGTCGATCATCGGGCGCAGCCAGACCTGACTGGCGCAGCCCTGAACTTTCAGCGCGGGAACCTTGAAGCTGTCGTCCAGAGCCGGCATCGCCTTGCCAAGGTCGATGACATGACGGTAGCGGTCCTCCCAGTCGTCCAGGAAGTCGAAGGTTTCCGCGAGGTCTTCAAAGGCTTCGGTGGCCATGTGCTGCTCCTTGGCTTCAAGGTGAGGTAGGCCGGACCGCGTCAAAGGTCCAGAGCCAGAGAAGCGCTTTTCAAACGCCGCCCCATCGGCTACCCAAGGGGACAGATGTTCAGGATGCTCACCATGCCCGTTTCGCGCCGTCTCGTCGTTCTTGGCCTTGCCGCTGCCCTTGCAGGCTGCGCGGGGGTGCGGCAGAGCAAGTTGAACCCTTTCAACTGGTTCAAGAAATCGGAACCTCGCGAGACAATCGTGCTGCCGGACGAAAAGACCGACCCGCGGCCACTGGTCGACACGGTGCTGTCGATGGCGGTCGAGCCGATCCCCGGCGGGGCGGTGGTGCGGGCACGTGGGGTATCGCCGACGCAAGGCTGGTGGGATGCCGAACTGGTGCCACAGGACCTGGATGACAAGGGCGTGCTGGTTTACGAATTCCGGCTGTTGCCGCCGACAAAACGCGCGGACGTCAGCACGCAGCAGTCGCGTGAGGTTGATGTGGCGATCTACATCTCGGACGTGAAGCTGGAAAACGTCCGCGAAATCGTGGTGCAGGGGGCGACGAACGCTCGGGTGTCACGCCGATAGGCCTTGGGCGAGGCTCGTCGTTCGACGTCTTCTCCTCGTCGCGGGCGGCAGGTGAGGAGTGTCGAACTCACCGACAAGCGGGCGTCACAGCTGGACGACGCGGACCTCGTTGCCTTTGGCCGACAGCGCAATCTCGCCCTTGCAGAGCCGCA
>JANMGI010000683.1:0-1787 GCA_031374565.1 Paracoccaceae bacterium
GGGGGCAGCTTGCCCGCGTCGACAAAGGCCGTGACCCAGGCCGGTTCCGAATAGGCAGGCAGCGCCTTGTATTCGAAGATGTCCGCGCGGTTGACGTAGACCGGCTCGGTCTGCGCCTCGAACTTCGGCGCGTCCGGCGGAGCGGTCGGCGCAGCCATCTCGGCCATCACCGCCCCCGCAGATACACCCATGAGCAGCGCTGCCATCGCAGCGCGCTGGATATGAATCGACATGGTTCCTCCCTTGGCCAACACTTGATTGCGTGATTGATTGACCGTCACGGTTTCGCCTGCCGCACAAAGACTCCCTCCAGAATCCTGTTCGGCACAGTTCAAGGTTGCGGGAGACAGCGCTTTTCAACAATATCACTTTGTCAGATAGTTTTCCGGTTTTCTAAGATATTGCTGGAAGGACTGCGCATGACCGACGCCCGAAGCACTGCCCAGTCGCGCCGGAACCCGATGCCGGTGCCGAACCATGATCGGCACTTCTATTCGCAGAACCGCGCCTTCGGTCGCTTCGGCATCCGGATCTTCGAACCCGTCCTCATGGCTCAGCCCCACTGGCACGGACACATCGAAGCGAACTTCGCCTCGAACATGCGCATGACCTATGACATCGACGGTACCCGCCTGATCGTGCCCGAGAACCGTCTTGTGCTGTTCTGGGCCGGGGTGCCGCACCAGCTGACCGGGATCGACCGGCTTGGCGAGGCCCCCGCAAGGCTTGCCAACATCTACCTCCCGCTCGACAGCTTTCTGCAGATGCGCCACATCATGGCCCTTCAAGTCGCCATGATCGGCCGCGGCATGGTCGTCCTGCCACATGCGCAGTGCGACGAAGCCCTCGTCCAGCGCTGGTATGGCGACTACCGATCAGGTGATTTCGAACGTGCCGAGATCGTCAAGATGGAGCTGAACGCCCTTCTGCGTCGCGCCGCGCTGACCGGGTTCGACTTCCTTCGCCCGCCCCAGAACCAGATCGCCTCGGACCGCAGCCTCAGCTCGGCCCACGTGCGCCACGTCATCGCGATGGTGCGCTTCGTGCTGGAGAACCTGGACAAGCCGCTTCTGAACGCCGACGTCACCGCCATGACCGGTCTGCACGAAAATTACGCCCTGTCGCTGTTCTCGAAGACCATGCAGGTGCCGCTGAAGCAGTTCATCAACCGGATGCGGCTGATGCGCGCGCGGGCGCTTCTCGTCGAAAGCTCAACCGCAATTTCCTCGGTGGCCGATCAATGCGGGTTTTCCTCGATGACCCAGTTCTACGCGCAGTTCCGTTCCGGCTATGGGATTTCTCCCGCAGCCCTACGCCAGCACTACGTGCAGATGGACCTGCACTAAGCCTGTCCGACGAATGTCGAAAGACCGGCGACCACTGCTGCACTAACCCTGGTGCGCCCAGGGGCCATGCGGGCGGTCGACCCCGTCCAGCCGCTTGAACCCGTGCAGCCCGAAGAAATCGCGTTGGCCCTGGATCATGTTCGCCGTTCCCCGCGCCGTGCGCATCAGGTCGAACCAGGCCAGCCCCGCCGACAGCGCGGGCAGACCCAAACCGTGCAAGGCCCCCGCCGCAACCACCCGCCGCAAGGCCGGCACCGACCGGCGCAGGTGATCCACGAAGAACGGCGCGAGCATCAGGTTGCGCGCCGGATCGTCCGCCAACGCCTCGGCCATGTCGTTCAGCATCGCCGAGCGGATGATGCACCCGGCCCGCCAGACCCGTGCCACCCGGGGCATGTCCAGCGCCCAGCCGAATTCGCCCGCCGCCGCCGTCATCATCGC
>JANMGI010000695.1:0-2314 GCA_031374565.1 Paracoccaceae bacterium
CACAGTCGTCTTCCCGGTGGTGAACATCGACATGCCGGGGGAACCGGCGCGGAACGCCACGAACTGCATCCTGGATGCGGCGAGCGAAAATGACCTCAAGCTTCTGGCCCGCGATGTGGGGGTCGAGGCCGGGACGGCGACCAAAGCGACGATCCGCGAGATTGCGTTACGTCCGGCGGCGCAGGCCTGTTTTGCGGCGAGTGGTGTGCCGCCATTGACGGGTGGCTGAGACCGGCATGGCGGTAGCGGGTGCAGTGCGGGCGGCGGGAAAGGGGCGCATCAAGGCGGACCTGCGGATTGCGGTCGTCTTCTTCGGCATCACCCGCGCGCTGCGGCTGACCCTGCCGTCGATCACCGCAAATCTGGTGGAACCGGCGCGGGCCATTGCGGGCGAGGTGCGGCTTTTCGGGCATTTCTTCACCCAGACGGAGATCAGCAACGCGCGGTCGGGTGAGACCGGAGAGCTTGATCCCGAGGAATACAAGCTGTTGGCGCTGGACGCGGTAGAACTGGAAGCGCCCGGGGCTTGTCTGGACCAATATCCGATGACCGAAATGCAGGCGCGGGGTGATATCTGGGGGGACGAGTTCGCGTCCTTCCGGAACCTGGTGCACCAGCTGCATTCGCTGAAGCGGGCTACCTTGCTGGCGGAAGATTTCCAGCCCGACATCGTGATCTTCGCGCGGCCGGACTTGCTGTATCACGACAGCATGGCGGAGCATCTGGACATGCTGGCCCGGGCACATCGGCAATTCGTGCTGGTGCCGGACTGGTCACTGTGGTTCGGGTTGAACGACCGTTTTGCGCTGGCCAAGGGGGCCGAGGGCATCGCAGCCTACGGCAAGCGGGCCGACCGGATGGGCGAGTATTGCGCGCGGGGCAAGCGGTTGCACTCCGAACGGTTCCTGAAATATGCTCTGGGCGATCAGCGGGTGCGCCAAGTGCATCTGCGCGCCTCACGCGTGCGGTCGAGCGGATTGCAGGTGCTGGAAGATTTCACGCCCGGCCGGGGGCCGATGGGCAAGCGGCTTCTGGTGCCCCTGGGCACGATCCAGCCGGAACAGCCGGTGGCACCTGTCGCGAGGAGCGCGTGATGAAAGCTTGGGTCGGGATCGGGCTTGGTCTGATGCTGGTCGCCTGCGGGCCGATGACGCTGGCCCAAGCCGAGCGGCAGTGCTTTGAACGCGCGCGTCTGGCGCAGCAGCCCCGCGGCGCGGTGTCGGTGGGCGCAAGTTCGGACGGGCGGACATCGGCGGGAATCGAGCTGAACGTAAGTTCGGACTTCATCCTTGGGCGGGACCCGTCGGCGGTCTACGACTCTTGTGTGATGCAGAAGGCGGGTGAGCCGCCAAGCCGGCCGCTTTACATGCGACCGGACTGGAAGGGCTGACATGGCGAAAGACATGATCCCGACGCCGGACCCTCGCCAAGTGCGCTTTGCCAAGGCCGCGCTGGAGCGTATCCGGCGGCGACGCGTGCGCGAGTTCGAGGCGATGATGGTGACGGGGTTCAGCCGCACCTGCCCGGTCTGCGGCTATGTGGGAGAGTTTGCGCCGGTGGGGGAACCTCCTCGGCTGGACGGATTGTGCCCCCTGTGCCGGTCGCGGGAACGACACCGGCTGTTCAAGCTGTGGATCGACCGGCGGGGCGGAATCGGCCCGGCGCTGTCGGTCCTGCACTTCGCGCCCGAGCCGGTGTTCGAGCCGATGCTGCGCGCCATGGCGGGAAGCTACGTCACCGCTGATTTCATGCGGACAAAGGTGGACCGCAAGCTGAACATAGAGGCGCTGGAGCTGGAAGATGCCAGTTTCGACCTGATCATCGCGCATCAGATTCTGGAGCATGTGGATCATGTGAAGGCGCTGGCAGAATGCTTCCGCTGCCTGAAGCCCGGCGGGCGGCTGGTGGTGACCATTCCAATGATCGAAGCCTGGGAGACGACATACGTAAATCCCGACGTGAAGACCGCGCGCGACAGAATGCTGCATTTCGGTCAGAAGGATCACTCGCGATACTTCGGGCGCGACGTGAAGGATCACATGCAGGCGGCCGGGTTCGATCTGCACGAGTTCGTGTCGGTCGAGCCGGATGTGTCGACCTACGCCCTGCTGCGGGGCGAGACGCTGTATGAATTGACGAAACCTGCGGCTACGAAGGCCGCAAAGAAGACCCGGAAAGGCTGACCCATGGTCCAGTTCACTTTGCCCAAGAATTCGAAGATCCGCACCGGGAAGACCTGGCCGAAGCCGGAGGGCAAAGCCGTACGCAAGTTTCAGGTCTATCGCTGGAACCCCGATGACGGGGAAAACCCGCG
>JANMGI010000703.1:0-3445 GCA_031374565.1 Paracoccaceae bacterium
ACAGCACCTGGGGACATGCCCGAAAACGCCCCGTCAGGGCCAGTGC
Source organism: Paracoccaceae bacterium (assembly GCA_031374565.1). Lineage (GTDB taxonomy): Bacteria > Pseudomonadota > Alphaproteobacteria > Rhodobacterales > Rhodobacteraceae > Tabrizicola. The sequence continues at coordinate 47 of JANMGI010000703.1, forward strand.
AGACCTGGCGGAGATCGTCGTCATTGCCGACGCAGGCCATCACGAATTCCGCCCCCTTGGCGGCCAGGGCCGGAGTGGCGGCGGCGCTGCCCTTGTGCTTTCCAACCCATGCCTCGGCCTTGGCGGCAGTCCGGTTGTAGACCGTCACTTCATGCCCCTGCGCCATCAGATGTCCGGCCATCGGGAATCCCATGACTCCCAAGCCAAGAAATGCCACTTTCGCCATCCGCGCCCCCTGCGTGTTGCCCTTCATCGGCGCATCGACTAGGAACCGATCCGCCCCCGGACGTCAAGGACAGGCCCAAATGGACAGGCCCACATGCTGACCGCCTTTCGCTGGCTGATCCGGATTGTCACGGGCCTGATAGGGCTTGGGGTGATTGCGGCGCTGTTGGTCTATTACATCCTGTCGCGGTCGCTGGTGGATTACGGCGAGGATTTCACCGTAGCGGGCATTTCGGCCCCGGTCGAAATCGTGCGCAACAACGACAACGTGCCGCACATCTTTGGCAAGACCGATGAAGACGTGTTCTATGCGCTGGGGTTCGCCCATGCGCAGGACCGCCTTTGGCAGATGACCATGCTACGGCGGACGGCGCAGGGGCGGCTGTCGGAAATCTTTGGTCCGGAGACGGTAAAGGTCGATGAGCTGATGCGGCGCTATGACCTTTACGGTTTGGCCTTGCAGTCGGTGGACGCGCAGGACGGCCAGACCCGCCGGGCGCTTGAGGCCTATTCCGCAGGGGTCAACGCCTGGATCGAGGAAGTGAACGCAGGCGCACGCGGGCGCGGTGCGCCGGAATTCTTCCTGTTCGAGCCGGAAATCTCGGCCTGGGCCCCGGCGGATTCCATCGCGATCCTGAAGCTGATGGCCTTGCAGCTGACCAGTTCGTTGCAGACCGAAGTTCTGCGGGCGCGGGTATCGCTTTTGCTGTCGCCGGAGCGGCTGGCCGACATCCTGCCCGACGACCCAAGCCAGGGCGTTGCCGCCCTGCCCGACTATGCGTCACTGGTGCCGGGGGTCGTGCCTTTGGCCCGTCCGGTCAACTTTGCCGAGGGGCCGCTTTCCCCGGTGGCTGATCCGGGAATGGCGGGGGCGTCGAACGCCTGGGCAGCGATGCCGGGGCGGTCGGCGGCAGGGGGCAGCCTTTTGGCGAACGACCCGCATCTGGGGCTGACTGCGCCAAGCATCTGGTATCTGGCACGGCTGGAGCTGCAATCGGGCGGCGTGATCGGCGGGACCATACCGGGGGTGCCAATGGTGCTGGTCGGACGGTCAGAAAAGCTGGGTTGGGGCCTGACGACCGCCTATGTCGATGATCAGGACGTGGTGATCGAGGCGCTGAACCCCTCGAACCAAGAGGAATACCAGACGCCCGATGGCTGGGCGAAGTTTGACAGCCGCCAGTCGATCATCAAGGTCAAGGACGGCGACCCAGTGACGCTGACGCTGCGCTGGTCGCGCAATGGCCCGATTCTTCCGGGGGGGCATTATGATCTGGGGTCGATCACGCCCGCCGGGCATGTGGCGGCGATCAGCTGGACGGCCTTGTCTGGGGACGACACCAGCCTGACCGGGGCGATGGCCCTGATGCGGGCCAAGGACATTCCGCAAGCGCTGGAGGCGGGGCGGCTGGTGGTGGCCCCGGCGCAGAACGTGATGCTGGCGGATGGGTCAGGGATTGCCATGCAGGTGATGGGGGCCTTGCCGGCGCGGGATGCGGGTCATCCGTCGCAAGGGCGGCTGCCGGCCTTGGGGTCGGACCCGGCGGTGGGGTTCAAGGGGGTGCTGCCCTACGCAGACAATCCGAGCTTCCGCAACCCGACTTCGGGGTTGTTGGGGAACACCAACAACAAGACGGTGGACCGGCCTTTCCCGAACCATGTCAGTTTCGACTGGGGCGACACGCAGCGCATCCAGCGCTGGCTGACGCTGATGAAGGCGCGGGAAGTGCACACGCGGGAAAGCTTCATCGAAGCGCAGCTGGATACGGTGAACCCGACTGCACGGTCGCTGTTGCCCTTGATCGGGGCGGACCTGTGGTTCACGGGCGAAGCGGCGGCGGAGGGGACCCCGGAACGCCTGCGGCAGAGGGCGCTGATCCTTCTGGCGGAATGGAACGGCGAGATGAACGAGCATCTGCCGGAACCGCTGATCGCCGAAGCCTGGCTGCGGGCGGTGCAGAAGCGGTTGATCCAGGACGAGCTGGGGGCGATGTCGGAGAACTTCACCCATATCTCGCCGGTGTTCATCGAGCGGGTCTACCGCAACGTCGGGGGTGCGGGCGTGTGGTGCGACGTGATCCAGTCGGCGGTGGTGGAAAGCTGCACCGACATTGCGCGGATCGCGCTGGACGAGGCGCTGCTGGAGCTGACAGAGAAATACGGGCCGAACCTGGAAAGCTGGCGCTGGGGCGATGCGCACCTGGCGACGCATGACCATCCGGTGCTGGGCGAAGTGCCGTTCCTGAAGTATTTCGTGAACATTCGGCAATCGACCAGCGGCGGGGATGACACGCTGATGCGGGGGGTGACGCGGGGGACGGGGGACGAGCCCTATCAGAACGTGCATTCGGCGGGGTATCGGGGGGTCTATGATTTTGCGGACCCGGATTCGTCGGTGTTCATCATCGCGACGGGTCAGTCAGGGCATCCCCTGTCGCGGCACTACGACGATCTGGGCGAATTGTGGCGGCGGGGCGAATACATCCCGATGTCGCTGGACCCCGAACTGGCGCGGGCGGCGGCGGCGGGGGTGATGGTGCTGACGCCGGAGGGGCAATGATCCGGACCGCTACAATTCGAACCGGGCGGTTGGTGCTGCGCCAGGCGACGTGGGATGACTTGGAGGCGGTGCACCGGCTGTTCTCCAACCCGCAGGCGATGCGTTATTGGTCGCGTCCCGAGCATGAGACGTTGGAGGAAACGCGGCATTGGTTGCGGTTTCTGGTCGAGCCTGCCTCTGACAGCATGGATTTCCTGATCGAGAAGGACGGCGAGGTGATCGGCAAGGCCGGGGCTTGGGCTCTGCCGGAGGTCGGGTTCCTGCTGCACCCGGACCACTGGGGTCAGGGGCTGGCGTTCGAGGCGATGACGGCAGTGATTGCCCATGTGGAGGCGGAAGTCCCCACCCTGCCCGCCCTGACCGCCGAGGTTGATCCGCGCAATGCAGCCTCGCTGCGGCTGCTGGACCGGCTGGGGTTTCGCGAGACGCACCGGGCAGAGCGCACGCTGCTGTGGAAGGACGAATGGTGCGACAGCATCTGGTTGGCCCGACCGCGCGGGGCAAGCCACGGTTGACCGGGGTGCCGGGTGCGGACGGTTGTGAAATGGAGCGCTGACGCGCATTCCTTCTGTCTCGCCACCGGCACGTGAAGCACGCGCCAGTGGCTCGGCCGC
>JANMGI010000707.1:0-2443 GCA_031374565.1 Paracoccaceae bacterium
TCTTATCCGGTAGCGAGCGAGTCGCCTCGGCCCGCCGCAACAGGAGGAGACGACATGACCCATGCCATTCGCACGGTGCTTTGGTTCAACGGCCACGGCCGTGAGGCGGCGGAATTCTATTGCGGACTGATCCCGAACAGCGGGTTGGAAAGCAGCTATTCCAGCACCAACGGCGGGCCGGAGGGCAATTCCTTCTTCGAGGTGGTGGATTTCCGGTTGAACGGCGTGCCCTACCAGATCCTTGATGCGGGGCCGATGTTCCCGCTTTCGGAATGCGTGTCAGTGTCAATCCTGACCCCGGATCAAGCCGAGACGGACCGCCTGTGGGACGCTCTGGCTGCCGACGGCGGAAGCCACGGCCCCTGCGGCTGGCTGAAGGACCGCTTTGGCCTGTCGTGGCAGGTGGTGCCCGAACGGGTCTATCAGCTGATGACCGGCAAGGACGCAGGCAAGGCCGAACGGGCACTGGCTGCTGTCATGCAGATGGGCAAGATCGACATCGCTGCGGTGGAAGCCGCCGCGCGGAAGGGCGCATGATGCGCAAGATCAGGATCATCGAACACATCTCGCTCGACGGGGTCATCCAGGGGCCGGGCGGGCCGGAGGAGGACCGGGAGAACGGGTTCGACCTTGGCGGCTGGGCTTTTCCGCACCAGTCCGAAGAGGGTGGGGCGGCAATCGATGCGGCGCATGGGGCCGGGTTCGACCTGCTTCTGGGCCGCAAGACCTATGACATCTTCGCAAACTACTGGCCAAGGCAGGAAGGCCCAATGGCCGACAGCCTGAACGGCGCGCGAAAATTCGTGGCGACGCACAGGCCCGAAAGTCTGGGCTGGGGGCCGGTCGAGGGGCTGGGCTTGGACATTGCGCAAGGCATCGCCAAGGTGAAGGACGCGGGCGGCCCGGACCTGATCGTCTGGGGAAGCTCGACCCTGACGCCGCTGCTGATTGCCGAAGGGCTGGCGGACGAGGTGCTGCTTCTGGTCTTCCCTGTGCTGATCGGGCGGGGCAAGCGGATCTTCTCGGATCAGGTGGCGGCGACCGGGATGGAGCTTGTGTCCAGCAAAGCCACGTCCACGGGCGTGATCCTGTCCACCTACCGACCCGCCGGGCCGTTGCGGACCGGCAGTTACTGATCACTCTAGGGAGGACCAGATGAACGATATACCCCACGACCGGCGCTACCGCCCCGAAGACCGGATCATGCAGGGCGTGATCCCTTATCTGAGCCTTGCCGGACAGGCGGGGGAGGCGGCGGATTTCTATGCCAAGGCTTTTGCCGCGAAAGACATTGGGCGGATGCCGTTTCCTGACAAGCCGGGGTTCATGCACCTTCAGGTCGAGATCAACGGCGGGGCCTTGATGCTGACGGACCATGTCGGCGATGGCACGCCCGATGGTTCGCCGCTGGCGCGGGGGCATCTGCAACTGGTGGTCGGCGACGGGCAGGCGTGGTTTGACCGGGCGGTCGCTTCGGGCTGCGCGTCGGTTATGCCTTACGCGCGGCAGCCCTGGGGCGACACCTGGGGTATGGTGCGCGACCCGTTCGGCATCCTGTGGGCGGTATTGACACCCAACCCGGCCCTTTGGGACAAGGGCGCATGAGTGTGATGGTTGCATATTGTCCGAAATAACCCAGCCCCCGGTTCGTGTTCCGAGGGGTGAAGCGCGCGCACGGCTGATCGAGGCCGCGCGGGGCCTTGTGCGCCGCAAGGGCTTTGCCGCCACCAGCGTCGATGATTTGTGCGCGGCGGCAGGGGTGACGAAGGGGGCGTTCTTTCACCACTTTGCCAGCAAAGAAGCGCTGGGCGTCGCACTGATCGACGACTGGACCCAGACGACAGGGGTGATGTTCGCCACGCATCCCTACAACTTTCTGCCCGATCCCCTGGACCGGGTGTTCGGCTATATCGACCTGCGGCGGCAAATCCTGGGGCAGCCGATCCCGGAGTTCAGCTGCGTGGCGGGAACGACGGTGCAGGAGGCCTATGAAACCTCGGCCCCGATGCGGCTGGCCGCCGAGCGCAGCGTGCGGTCGGGGTTCGAGCATGTGCGCCCGCATCTTGTGCAGGCGCTGGCGGCGCATCCGGTGGCGGGCGTCACGGCCGAAAGCCTGGCGCAGCAATTCCAGGTGGCGGTGCAGGGCGGGATCATTCTGGCCAAGGCGCTGAACGACCCGGCACCCGCGCGCGAGACGTTCGATCATCTGGAACGCTATCTGCGGCTGCTGTTCGGGCGGCCACTGGCGCAGTAGCTGCGTCTTCCGAATCACAGGTCCGGGAAATCATGGGAAACGGCCTATCGCAGCGTTGCGGCGGGGGCGGTTTCTGGGGGATTCTGCGGGAAATCGGGCTTGGATTGACGTTAATTCTCAGGGCCTGAAGAATATTGGGAAATCACGGGACTGACACGGGTTGTGATCGGGACACAAGATGTAGGGGGT
>JANMGI010000708.1:0-4727 GCA_031374565.1 Paracoccaceae bacterium
CCTTCGCCGGTGACGAAAAGATCGATCATCCCGCCCGTGACCCGCGCGGTCATTGCCGTGATGTTGTCCAGCGCGAGGCCTGGCGTCTGCAGGATCTGGCCGCAGACCAGAAGCCGCCCCTCGGGGGTCAGCGTCATCACCGTCAGCCCGTCATCGCCCCCACCTGCGATCACGAAGACCCGGTCGCCAACCTGCGCCGTGGCCAGCGCCTGCACCCCCTGGAACCGGGTGTCCAACGTGTCGATCACATGGTCGGCCACACTCAGCGCGCCATTTGGTGCAATCCCGATCACGCTGACCGACGACGAAATGGCCGAGGCCACGACCAGGAAGATCTTCCCCGCCATGTCGACCACCTTCACGGCGGAGGGGTCGGCGATCCCCAGCCCCTGCGGCATGCCGATCATCTGCGGGTTGCCCAGAGTTCCGTTCGCGGCCACCGGAAACGCGCGGACCACGTCGGCCTCCAGCGACAGGCTGACCAAGAACCGGTTGCCGCCCACCATCACCGGCGTCAGGGACGCGATGTCGACCCCGGAGTGCACCCCGTCCAGCACGCGCGACCCGATCAGGGTCATCGTGCCGTTCGACGCGACGCCGTAGGTGTGGATCGTGCTTTCACCGGACCGGGCCGCGTAGAAAAAGGTCGCAGCGCCAAGCTGCACCACGCTTTGCGCGGCAATGGCCCCGGTCAGGCTGCCCGGCAGCTGCATCGGGCTGGACAGCGACCCGTCCCCAGCCATGGCATAGGCCTGCACTCCGGCCTGGTTCGCCCCAGTCACGATCAGATGCGAGGTGCCGTTGATCGTCACCCGTTCGATCACCGCTTCCGCCGGAAGCGCCAGACCCGGAGTGATCACCTCCTGGTCGATCATAGTCATCGTGCCCGTCACATCCAGCGCCAGCACGCCGCCCCCGGCCCGCGTCGCGGTGTAGAGAAGGACCCTGCCGCCTTGCACGACGAGCTCCAGATCCGAAATACCCGAGACCATGTTCAGCGGCGCTGCCGTGAACGTCTCCAACACCTGAAAGTTGATCACTTCCGGCCCCAATCACACCCGTTTACCCAAGGATGAGACTGCCCGAAGGTCCCCTAACGCCGGATGGTTGAAACGCGGCGCAATCTGGGCGATTGGCCGCGATTTTCTGCAAAGCTGTCTAAAACATCCGCCGAACCGGCGCTCAGCGCCCGACGCCTACATAGGCGACAAACCCGGCCTCGCGCACTTCCGCCGGGTCGTAGATGTTGCGCAGATCGGCCATCTGCGGCACCGCCATCTTCCGCGCAAGCTTGGCAAGGTCCAGACCCCGGAACTCGTTCCATTCGGTCAAAAGCACCACCAGATCGGCGTCGTTCGCTGCCTGATACGGGTTGTCGACCCACTTCACCCCGGGCAGCAGCGCCTCGCCTTCGTGCCGGCCCTGCGGATCGCTGACCCGCACCCTTGCCCCCGCCCCGACCAGCGCCGGGATGATGGTCAGGGACGGTGCTTCGCGCATGTCGTCGGTGTTTGGCTTGAAGGTCACGCCCAACACGGCAATGGTCTTGTCCCGTACCGATCCGCCGCAAAGATCGACGATCTTGTCGATCATCCGGCGCTTCACTTCCTCGTTGACCTTGATCACCGCCTCGACGATCTGCATCGGCGCGGCGTGATCCTGCCCGATCCGCGCCAAAGCCTTGGTGTCCTTGGGAAAGCAACTGCCCCCATATCCCGGCCCGGCGTGCAGGAACTTGTCACCGATGCGACCGTCCATGCCGATGCCCTTGGCCACCACCTTCACATCCGCCCCCACCTTTTCGCACAGGGCGGCGATTTCGTTGATGAAGGTGATCTTGGTCGCCAGAAATGCGTTGGCCGCGTACTTGATCATCTCGGCGCTTTCCAGCCCGGTGTAGACCATCGGAAACTCGCGCAGGGACAGGGGCCGGTACAACTCCGCCATCACCTTTCGAGCCTTCGCCGTCTCGGCCCCGACGACCACCCGGTCTGGCCGCATGAAATCATCGATTGCCGCCCCTTCGCGCAGGAATTCCGGGTTCGATGCGACATCGAAGGCCGCCTTCGGGTTGGCCGCCTGCACCGCCTCGGCCACCTTCCGGTTGGTGCCCAGCGGGACCGTCGACTTGGTGACGACCACAGCATAGCCCGTCAGCGCCCGCCCGATCTCGGCCGCCGCCGCCATCACATAGGTAAGGTCGGCATGGCCATCGCCCCGACGGGTCGGGGTGCCGACGGCAATGAAGACCGCCTCGGCCCCGTCCACCGCCGCCACCAGATCCGTGGTGAAGGACAACCGCCCCGCGCCTGCGTTCTTGGCAATCAGCGCTTCCAGCCCCGGCTCGAAGATCGGCACTTCACCCCGGTTCAGCCGCTCGATCTTGGCTGCATCTTTGTCGACACAGATCACATCATGCCCGAAGTCCGAAAAACACGCCCCCGAGACGAGCCCCACATATCCCGTCCCGATCATCGCGATGCGCATCGTGCAATCCCTTGCCAGTCGCAGCCTGTCTAGGCAGCCCGGCATTGGCTGTCAAATGTGGCACCTTGCCGATCACCCCAAATAGCGGAAGGCCGGTCCCCCTGACCGGCCTTGATGCTTTTCGTGCTTCACGTCCGCTTGGCTCAAAGCCTGTCCGGCTTTGGAAATCGCGCCTTGACCTCTGCCACGGTTGCAAGCCAGTCTTCCTTGGTCGCCTTGCTGCGCTGCCACAGAAAGAACTGCGGGTCCGCCTCGGCCGCAAGGGCCAGACGCAAGGCCTCATCGCGCGCGGCAAGCGCCGCCAGGTAGTCGGCATCGCGTTGCGCGGCAATCTCTTCGGGCGACGGCTCGATTGCCACGGGCTGCGCGCGTGCAACCCACTTGCCCGTCTCGGTCCGACGATGCGCCGCAAGAAACTCGATCGTCACGCCCTCGACAGGTTCGCTCCCTGCGCAGGGGGTGGTGCCGATCCAGCCGGGAAGTCCTTCTTTGGTGAACGCTACGTGCAGGGTCATGTCAGGTGTCACTTTCGATATAAAGCCCCATGGTCGCAAAGCCGATCACCGACGAGGTGCCGCCCACGCTGATGTAGCCAAAGGGGTTCAGCAGCGTTGAAGTGGTCGGAAGGTCGGTCGTGACCGTACCCGTCGCAACCGCGCCAGAGACAAGGTTCGTGACCTCGTAGCTCAGGCTTTGCGTTGTGCCGGGCGGCGAGAACAGCGCCACCTCGTAAACCGATGTCCGGTCGGCGTTCGGCCGGGCAAAACTCGCCCCAAGATCGACCTTCGTCGCGGTTCCGCTGCCGTCGTTGTACATGAACTGGATGTTCGCATCGGCAGCGTCATAACCCATGCCGCAGATGTTGGTCTGCGTCGAGGGGTTCACGTCCGTCGGCGCCGCCGTGGTGTTGCGCATGCCGACGAACGCCCGGTGCGTCGAAGTCGCAACCCCGGTCGCCGGACCCCAGCGCCAGACCATGTGGAACCCGCCAAGGCCCGCCGCCGTGCCGCCCAGCGTCCATTGCAGCGCACCGCCCCGCAACCCGGCAACCGCCGTGGTCGCCGCCGTTGTGACCAGCCACGACCGCCGCCGCATGTAGTTGTGCAGGTTGGTCGTCGCGACGTTTTCCGCAGTTGCGGTCCCCGCTGCGGTGACGACAAGGCCGATCTGGCTGTCGGCCCCGCCGTTGCCGGCAGGCATGAACAGTCCCATCTTGTTGCGTGCAAACGTCGGCTGAAGCGAACTGTCAAGCCCGCTTGGCCCCATGAAGGCAGGCATCATCCGCCCGCCAACCTTGCGGCCGAACAGCTTCAACCCGTCCGCGACAGGTGCCGTGGGCGTGGCAATCGCAGGCAGACGCAACTGGCCGCCCTCGATCTCGACATCCGCCGCCCCGGCAAATGCTCCAGCACTGTTGAACTGGATTTCGCCGCTCACGCCGCCCGGTGAGCCACCCCCGCCACCCGCCGGAGCAGCCCAGGTCCCGTCCGCCCGCAGAAAGTTCGCCGTGCCCCCCCCCGACGCCGGGGCCAACCCCTTTGCCGCCGTCCCGAATACATCGAGGAGAGCCGTCGCCTGCGTGCCCGTCAGGTCAACCGGGTCAGCAGACGCCCCGGTATTGTTCCCCTTGATCGTGTTCGCGGCCATATTGGCCAGCTTGGCGTTGGTGACAGCATCATCTGCCACTTGCCCCGTCACGACCTGTGCCGCGACAATATTGCCCGCCACACGCCCCAGGACCGTATTTGTCCCCACCGCAAGGTCCGCCGGGTCCGCCGTCGCTGCCGTAGCGTTTGCCTTGATGGTGTTCGCGGCCATGTTGGCAAGCTTGCCGTTGTCCACCACGTCCGCGTCCACCGTCCAGGTCGCCCCCGACCCGCTGACCGTGATGTCGCCCTTATCTCCGTCAGCAACACCCCCGCCACCCGCCGGAGCAGCCCAGGTCCCGTCCGCCCGCAGAAAGTTCGCCGTGCCCCCGCCCGACGCCGGGGCCAACCCCTTCGCCGCCGTCCCGAACACATCAAGGAGAGCCGTCGCCTGCGTGCCCGTCAGGTCCTCGGGCGCTGCGGTCCCCGCCGTCGCCCGCCCCTTCAGCGTCGCAGTCGAAACGGTCGCAAGCTTCGCATTGGTCAGCGTGCCCGTCGCCACTTGCGCGTCCACCAGCTGCGCCGCGACGATGTTCCCCGCAACCCGCCCAACGACTGCGTTCGTCCCCACTGCAAGATCGCCCGGGTCCGCAG
>JANMGI010000719.1:0-2437 GCA_031374565.1 Paracoccaceae bacterium
CTTGTGGTTGCGCAACGCGGCGACCTGGATCTCGTTGTCGAAGTGGCCGATATTGCCGACGATGGCCATGTCCTTCATCTCGCGGATATGCTCGATGCGGATGACGTCGCGGTTGCCGGTGGTGGTGATGAAGATGTCGGCCGACGCGACCTCGTCTTCCAGCAGGGTCACTTCATAGCCGTCCATCGCGGCTTGCAGCGCGCAAATCGGGTCAACCTCGGTGACTTTCACGCGGGCACCCGCGCCCCGCAACGACGCAGCCGAGCCTTTGCCCACGTCGCCATAGCCACAGACGACAGCGACCTTGCCGGCCATCATCGTGTCGGTGGCGCGGCGGATGCCGTCGACCAGCGATTCCTTGCAGCCGTATTTGTTGTCGAACTTCGACTTGGTCACGCTGTCGTTCACGTTGATCGCCGGGAACGGCAACTGACACTTCTTGTGCAGGTCATACAACCGGTGAACGCCTGTTGTCGTCTCTTCCGACACGCCCTTGATGGCGGCGCGTGTCTTGGTGAAGAAACCGGGGGTTTCCTTCATCCGCTTGGCGATCTGAAGCTTGATCACCTCTTCTTCCTCGGACTGCGGGACGGGGATGATCTCTTCCCCCGCTTCGGCGCGGGCACCGAGCAGGACGTAAAGCGTGGCATCGCCACCATCATCCAGGATCATGTTAGCCCCTTCCGGGAACATGAAGGACTTGTCGAGGTAGTCCCAATGCTCGGTCAGGGTCTGGCCCTTGATGGCAAAGACCGGGATGCCTGCGGCGGCAATGGCGGCGGCGGCGTGGTCTTGCGTCGAGAAGATGTTGCACGAGGCCCAGCGGACATCGGCGCCAAGCGCGGTCAGCGTCTCGATCAGCGCAGCGGTCTGGATCGTCATGTGCAAAGAGCCGACGATGCGGGCGCCTTTCAAGGGCTTCGAGGCCCCGAATTCCTCGCGGCAGGCCATCAGCCCGGGCATTTCCGTCTCGGCGATGGTAAGTTCCTTGCGGCCGAACTCAGCCAGACCGATATCCTTGACGATGTAATCTGCAGCCATCTTGGCGCTCTCCTTGATCCTTGGTTGGGCGGGCAGATAGCATTGATCCGGCAAACAGACAACAAAGGCCGCCCGATGAAACAACCCCGCGCCTGGCAACGTATGCTTTCTGGCCGAAGGCTTGATCTGCTGGACCCCACTCCGATGGATATCGAGATCGAGGATATCGCGCACGGCCTGGCTTTCGTGGCACGGTGGAACGGGCAGACCCGTGGCGATTGGCCCTATTCGGTGGCCGAACATTCGCTGCTGGTCGAAGAGATATTCGTGCGGAACAATCCCGGCATCGCGGCAAAGTGGCGGCTGGCGGCGGTGCTGCATGACGCGCCGGAATATGTGATCGGCGACATGATCAGCCCGGTGAAGGCCGCCGTGGGGCCGGGGTATGGGGAACTGGACCTGCGGTTGACGGCGGCGGTGCATCGGCGCTTCGGCCTGCCAGCGGTGCTGCCTGCCCCGATCAAGAAGGCGATCAAGGCGGCGGACAAGGTTTCGGCCTGGCTGGAGGCGGTGCGGATCGCGGGATTCCGCGAGGCGGAGGCCGACAAGCTGTTCGGTCGGCCGGTTCCGGAGGTGATCCACCGGCTGGAAATACGGCTTCGTCCGCCCGCAGAGGTGCGGGCGGACTATGTCTCGACGGTGGCGAGACTGCTTGAGGCGTGCTGACGGTGACCAGTTCTACAGCGAGGGGGCATCAGCGACCCGAATGCCGCAGGTCGTCGGCGGCGCGCAGGCCTGCATCGTCCTGAAACTCACGCGGCGAGCGGCGCGGATTCTGGCGCGGCAGAAAGTCATTCGAGGGGCGGCCCAGACGGGTGGCGATCAGCAGGGCGTCAGCGAAGATATTCAACATGGTCTTTCTCCTTTTCGGCGTTTGATGATCCCTTTTGCCATGAAACGGCCTGTGTTACGATTCAATAGCATTGATTAACTGTTAGGCAAACTATCATATGGCAACCGACTGGCGCAGTATCCCGTCCCTCACCGCCCTGCGGGCTTTCGCGGCAACGGCTGACTTGCGCAGCTTTAGCCAGGCGGCGCGGGTGCTGAACGTGACCCATGCCGCCGTGGCCCAGCAGGTCCGCGCGCTGGAGGATCAGCTTGGCCGTCCGCTGGTTCAGCGCGAGGGGCGGGGGGTCAGCCTGACCGCCGATGGCGAACAACTGGCCGAGGCGTTGGGCGAAGGCTTCGGAGCGATTCAGCGCGGGTTGGAGGCTTTGAAGGCGGGTGAGACTGATCGCCCCGTCCGCGTGACCCTCACCGCCAGTTTTGCGGCGCAATGGTTGATGCCCCGGCTGAAGGATTTCTGGGAGCGGAACCCCGACATCGGCCTGTCCTTGCATCCCGACAGCAAGGTCGTGGACCTGCACCGCGAGCGGATGGATCTGGCGATCCG
>JANMGI010000412.1:0-1712 GCA_031374565.1 Paracoccaceae bacterium
CGGGAAGGATGCGTTTCATCATCAGGACCTCTCAGCGGATGGGATGGTGGACGGTGACAAGCTTGGTGCCGTCGGGGAACGTCGCCTCGACCTGAACCGAATGGATCATCTCGGGGATGCCGGCCATGCACTGGTCGGCCCTGATCACATGCGCCCCCGCCTCCATCAGATCGGCGACCGTCCGGCCATCCCGAGCACCTTCGACGACGAAGTCAGTGATCAGCGCCACCGCTTCGGGGTGGTTCAGCTTGACACCGCGCGCCAGACGGCCGCGAGCGACCATCGCCGCCACGCTGATCAGCAGTTTCTCGCGTTCACGCGGGGTCAGGTTCATCTTAATCCCTCACATCTGCCAGACGCGGGGCAGGGGGCCGTCGCGCAGCACCTCCAGCACCCGCAGGATCTGCCGCCGCATCGGCCAGCCGTCCGCCGCCATCAGCCGCACCGTCAGCTTGCCGTCAAAACCTGATGCACCCGCGTTGACGCCGGGCTCATCCAGCACCGCCCGCACGGCTGCCACCCGCGCCTCGGCCCCCTCGGCCACCAGCGCCAGGCTGGCAAACGCCCTCGCCCCGCCCAGGACGCCCACACCTGCCACCAGCGCCGCATCGCTTAAACGCAGGGGTTCCACCAGCACCGGCACCCCGCCGCGCAGCACCCTGCGCGTGTCGCGGAACTGTAGCCGCCGCACCACTTCACCCATCGCCAACCGGCCCAGCACCACCGCCTCCAGCACAAGGCACGACGCCCCCGCTCCCAGCGACACCACAGTCGTCCGCTCCAGCGCGGACCCCTCAAACAAGATCGTCTCTTGCGGCAACCAGTCCAGATGCGCCCCCGCCCCGATGTCATGCGCCACCTCGACCCGCGCCACACCCGCGTCGGACAGGTAAGCCCGCTCGGCTGTCTGCGTCGTCGCCGTCACCCGACACCCCGCGCCCAAGGTCAGCGCATACTCCAGCCGATCCCCCCCCGTCATCCCGCCCGAGGTGTTCAGGAACACCACATCCGGCCCCATCTCGCCCGGATGCACGAAGGCCTTGGCCGACCCCTGCTGCCGCAACCCCTCCAGCTTCGTCCAGGCCCCAACGCGCCGAAAGCCAAGGCGCGCGACGCCGTGGCTGCGTTCAGGGATCGGTAACGGAACTGCGGACATGCGGGCCTGTGAAGGAAACTTCCCGCCAGCTAAGTCCCAGCCGCACGGCAGGTCGCTTGGCATTGGCAGTCCACGGCACTCAACCGCGACCCAATCCTGCTACCTGACCGAAAAGAAAGCGCCCTGCCCAATAATTCGGCAATCGGTGAATCCCAACGCCGGAACCGCCCCCCAACTCTGCGCATTGGAAATCACCGCGCCCCCGGCCTATCTTCGCCACAAGCTCCTCAGGACCGCCCGCATGGCCAAGCCGCCCCTCTTGATCCCCCGACCCGAGGGCCTCTACTGCCCCGAGGGCGATTTCTTCATCGACCCCATGCGCCCCGTCCCCCGTGCGCTGATCACCCACGGCCATTCCGATCACGCCCGTCCCGGCCACGGCGCCGTCATGGCCACGGCCCAGACGCTGGACATCATGGCCATCCGCTACGGCGAGGATTTCACCAACGCACGCCAGCCCTACACCGACCCCACCCGGATCGGCGATGTCACCGTCTCCTTCCACCCCGCAGGCCACGTCCTCGGCTCGGCCCAGATTGCGGTCCAAGGCCAGGGC
>JANMGI010000773.1:0-2396 GCA_031374565.1 Paracoccaceae bacterium
GGAAATGTCAGGGAAATCTGGGCCATTGGCCGTCTCCTCGTCAGTTTGGCGCCTACAAAACGCCCGGTTGCGGGTTATGTCGGGGCGTGTCTTGCCAAGCCCGCCTGCCGAAGTCAAGCCATGCGCGGTTCTTCGCCCGCCAGTTGCGCCCGCCCTGACGAAAACCTCTTGGCCTTGCTATCTTGCCCGCATGACCACCTTCATCACCACGCCGCAAGGCCGCCACATCGCCTATCACCAGACCCCCGGCAAAGGTCCGGGCGTGGTCTTTCTTGGCGGGTTTCGCTCGGACATGTCCGGCACCAAGGCGCAGGCCCTGCAATCCTGGGCCGAAGCGGCGGGCCGTTCCTTCCTGCGCTTCGACTATTCCGGCCACGGCCAGTCGCACGGTGCCTTCGTTGACGGGGCAATCACCGATTGGCGCGAAGATGCCGCCGCTGTCCTGGACGTGCTGACCGAAGGCCCGCAGATCCTCGTCGGCTCTTCCATGGGTGGCTGGATAGCGCTTCTTCTCGCCCGCGACCTCGGCCACCGCGTCGCCGGTTTCATCGGTATCGCCGCCGCCCCCGACTTTACCGAACGCATGTGGGAGGCCGAGTTCACCCTTGCCGAACGCACCACCCTCTTGGAGGAGGGCGTCTTCTTCCGCCCCTCGGACTATTCAGACGACCCCTACCCGATCACCCTCCGCCTGATCGAGGACGGTCGCCAAAACCTGGTGATGAACGGCCCTTTGCATCTTCCGGTGCCCGTCCGTCTTCTGCAGGGCAGCGCCGATACCGATGTGCCGCCAACGGTGGCAATTTCGCTTTTCCATCAGATCACCAGCCCCGACTTGCGGCTTACCCTGGTCAAGGATGCCGACCATCGCTTTTCCACCCCGCCCTGCCTTGCGATGATCACCGAAGCCGTCGACGACGTCACCCGGGCGCGTGAGGCTCTGCCGGTCGAAGATCATCCCGGCTTGAAGGTATCGAACATCCGCTGATGTGGCCTTTCCGCCGATCCGCGTCGGATTGGCCGGAATTCAGATTTGAATCCATGGGCTTGTGGGCTACCCTTCAGGAAGTGCCAAATCCGCCGCTTGCAGAAATCCTGCGCAGAGGACCCGTGTCGTGAGCGTACTTGTCCTTACAAAACCCACCCCGAACGAACCCCTCGTCCTGATCCCCGGCTTCATGGCTGACGCGCGCAGCTTCATGCCCCAGATCGCTAAGCTGGGCGCGGACCGTCCGATCATCCTGCTGACGCCCGGTCTGGGCGACTCGCTGGACAAGATCGCCGCCGACGTAGCCCCGCATCTGCCGCCGCGTTTTGCCGTCGTCGCCCACGGACTTGGTGGCAACATCGCCATCGAGCTGGTGCGCAAACGCCCCGAAGCCGTGACCCGCATCGCGCTGATTTCAACCGACCCTCTGCCCGAAACCCCGCAGCTTGCCGCCCAGCAAGAGGCGCTTCTGGTCGCCGCCAAGACGGGTCACCTGCAGGCGTGCATGGCGCAGATGCTCCCTTTGGCCGCACTGCATGACGCGCCCTGGCGGGATGAGGTGATGGCTCTGGTCATGGACATGGCGGAAAATCTTGGACCGGATCAGTTCCGGCGTCACCTTCGCGTGCTGCAACGCCGCCCGGACCAGCAAAAGACCCTGCGCAAGGTGCATGTGCCGACGATGATCATCGCGGGCGCAAGCGACACGCTGATTCCCCGCCGCCGCGCAGAATTCCTGGCGGCGATGATGCCGCAAGGCTGTCTGGAAATCATCGCCGAGGCAGGCCACCTGCCGCAGCTGGAACAGCCCGAAGCGGTGACGAAGGTGCTGAAAACCTTCCTTTCCGGCCGCCTGCCGACGCTGATGCTGCGCTAGGCCTCCTCGTTCGACGTCGTCTCCTCGTCGGTGAATGTCCAGCGAGGAACGAAGAAGCCTGTGAAGCCCGCTTCCGCTGCGCTACTGCGCCGAGGCCAGCGCGATCTTCGCCTTCGGCTTGCCCGCAGCCTTGTCGATGAAGTTCAGAACCAGCGGACGGATGTTCAGCCGCCAGCTTTTCCCGGCGAAGATGCCGTAGTGGCCTGCGCCCGGCTCCAGATGCTGACCCTTCTTGTCGTCCGACAGGCCGGTCAACAGGTTCAAGGCTGCAACGCATTGCCCCGGCGCAGAGATGTCGTCATTCGCACCCTCGACCGTCATGACCGAGACCTTGGTGATCGCCCCCAGATCAACCTTGCGCCCAGCGACCGTGAACTCGTTCCGGGCGATCTCGCGGTTCTTGAAGATGCGTTCCACCGTGGACAGGTAGAATTCGGCGGTCATGTCCATCACCGCCAGATATTCATCGTAAAAGCGGTTGTGCGCGTCGTGGTCCGACGCCTCGCCCCGCGATGCGCGGAAGACCTGCTC
>JANMGI010000782.1:0-7539 GCA_031374565.1 Paracoccaceae bacterium
ATCTGACCTGCACCGGCAACGCGGCGGCAGTGAATGCCATCTTCCGCGACCGTCGCTTCGGGCGCGAACCGATCCTGCCCCCCACCATTCCGCCGCATCTCGCCCCGTTCTACGCGGTCGAGGCGCATTCGATGCTGGAGCTGGAACCACCGCGCCACACCCGCTTGCGCAACCTTGTCCTGCGCGCCTTCACCTCGCGCCGGATTGCGGGCTTGGCACCGGACGTAGCGGCGCTTGCCACAGACCTGGTGCAGGCTTTTCCGCTGGGCGACTTCGACCTGCTGACCGCCTTCGCCCAACCCCTGCCGGTTCGCATCATTGCCCGCCTTCTGGGCGTTCCGGAAGAAATGGCCCCCGATCTTCTGC
This sequence comes from Paracoccaceae bacterium, assembly GCA_031374565.1. Classification (GTDB taxonomy): domain Bacteria; phylum Pseudomonadota; class Alphaproteobacteria; order Rhodobacterales; family Rhodobacteraceae; genus Tabrizicola. The sequence continues at coordinate 367 of JANMGI010000782.1, forward strand.
GCTGGTCGAACGCGATGGTCGGCATGTACATGGCGGGCCGCACCCGCGCGACAGAGGATCGCGCCGTCCAGGCCACGACCGACTTTGTCGCCTTCCTGAAAGCTTACGTCGAAGACCGTCGCGCTCGCCCCGCCGATGATCTGATCACCCAGCTTATTGCTGCCGAAAGCGAAGGCGAAAAGCTCACGACGGATGAGCTGATCACCACCTGCATTCTCCTTCTGAACGCAGGGCACGAGGCAACGGTTCACACTATCGGCAACGGCGTGAAGACGATTCTGGAAACCGCGACACCCCTCACCACCCTTGCCCCGGACAGCGTCGACAGCACGGTCGAGGAAATCCTTCGCTTCGACCCCGCACTCCATATGTTCACCCGCTGGGCCTATGAAGAGGTCGAGGTCATGGGCCACCGCTTCCAGCGCGGCGATCAGGTGGCACTCCTTCTTGCCGCCGCCAACCGCGACCCCGGCCAGTGGGACCAGCCCGACCGCTTCCTTCCCACCCGCCCGGTGAAATCGCACGCAAGCTTCGGCGCGGGCCTTCACTTCTGTGTCGGCGCCCCCCTTGCCCGGCTTGAACTTCAGGTCGCCCTGCCAATCCTTTTCCAACACCACCCCGGCCTGCGCCTCACGGCGCCACCGTCTTACGGCGATGTCTACCACTTCCACGGCCTGAAAAGGCTCATGGTCTCGACCTGATCCATTCATCTGTCCAATAATATCCCGGGGTCCGGGGCAGCACCCCGGGGGTTCAGAGCGGCAAGACCGTTGTCGACTTGATCTCTTCCATGCTTAGAAGGGCGGTCACGTTGTAGATCCGCACCTCGGAAATCAGCGCCTGATAGAACGTGTCATAGGCCCGCGCGTTCTTCACCCGGACCTTCAGGATATAGTCGATGTCCCCCGCCAGCCGGTGCGCTTCCTGCACCTCCGGCCGCTCGCGCAGCGCTTTCAGGAATCGGCGCTGCCACTCCGCTTCATGCTCGGATGTCCGGATCAGCACGAAGAAACACGCCTCAAGCCCCAGCGCCTCCGGGTCCAGGATGGCCGTCGTCCGGCTGATCACCCCCTGTTCGCGCATCCGCCGGATCCGGTTCCACACAGGGGTCTTCGACGACCCCACTTTCCGCGCGATTTCGTCCAGTGATTGCTCGGCATCCTGTTGCAGTTCGGACAGGATTTTCCGGTCCAGATCGTCCAGCGCGGCGCTCATTCCTGAAAATCCCTCTTTCCCGGAACACGGGTTTCCCTGCTGTCCAGTATCGGAACAAGCATCCTTATCTGCAAGTGTCACTGGCATAGAACCGGGAAAATATTCTATATTGGAAACGTATTTCCTTGACCCCGAGGGCCATGATGAGCCGCCGCTTCACTCCGAAGATCGTGACCGCAAACCGCTTGCGCGAGGGAGACGTGGTTTACCTCACCGCCGATGACCGCTGGTCAGCGCTGCACAACGAGGCCGAGCTGATCGAGGACGAGGCTCACGCCCAGATGCGTCTCCTGCACGCCGCAGCGCAAAAACTGCTTGTGGTCGGGGCATATCTCGCCGATGCAAAGCCCGGCCCCCAGGGTCCCGAACCCACCCACTTCCGCGAAGACTTTCGCACCCGCGGCCCGTCGAACTACAACCACGGCAAGCAAGCCGATCTGGCGTAGGTCGGGGTTCACCCCGGCTCCTTCCTAGAAAGCCCGCGCATGTACAGCTATTCCGACTTCGACGAAGCCTTCGTCCGCACCCGTGTCGCGCAGTTCACCAATCAGGTCGAACGCCGGCTTGATGGCTCGCTGACCGAAGATGAGTTTCGCCCCCTCCGCCTGATGAACGGGCTTTACCTGCAACTGCATGCCTACATGCTGCGCGTGGCGATCCCCTACGGCACGCTTTCCCCGCACCAGATGCGCCAGCTGGCCCATATCGCCGACGCCTGGGACAAGGGTTATGGCCATTTCACCACCCGGCAGAACATCCAGTTCAACTGGCCGAAACTGCCGGACGTGCCCGCGATCCTGTCCGCGCTGGCCGATGTGGAAATGCACGCCATCCAGACCAGTGGCAACACCGTCCGCAACGTCACGGCCGACCATTTCGCCGGTGCGGCCGCCGATGAGATCGACGATCCCCGCCCATATGCCGAGCTTCTGCGCCAGTGGTCCACCGACCACCCGGAATTCCAGTTCCTGCCGCGCAAGTTCAAGATAGCCATCACCGGGTCGCCAAACGATCGCGCCGTGACCAAGGCGCACGACATCGGCCTGCGCATGGTCCGCAATGCGGCTGGCGAGCCGGGCTTCGAAGTCATCGTTGGGGGCGGCCTTGGCCGGACCCCGATGATCGGCATGACGGTCCGTGATTTCCTGCCCGAAGCCGACCTTTTGCCCTACGTCGAGGCGGTTTTGTCCGTCTACAACGTGCTTGGCCGCCGGGACAACAAATACAAGGCCCGGATCAAGATCACCCTGCACGAGACCGGCAAGGACGAGATCACCCGGATGATCGAAGAGCGTTTCGCCGAGCTGCGCCCGCTTTTCGGCGGCAACGACCAGACCCTGCTGGCCGACATCCGCGAGGCTTTCGCCCCCCCGGCCTACCGCAACGCTCCGACCGATACTTTTGATGCCTTCTACAAGGCCGATCCGGTCTTCCGCGCCTGGGCCGATACCAACCTCGCCCGCCACCGCAATGACCAGTATGCCATCGTCACCATCAGCCTGAAGGCGCATGGCGAGACCCCCGGCGACGCCTCCAGCGCCCAGATGCGCCTGATTGCCGATCTGGCTGAAAAATATGGCCATTCCGATCTGCGGGTCAGCCATGAGCAGAATGTGATCCTGCCGCATGTCCACAAGTCCGACCTGCCCGCCTTGCATGCAGCACTGACCACGGCGGGGCTGGCGACAGCGAATGTCGGGCTTCTGTCGGACATCATCGCCTGCCCCGGCATGGACTATTGCGCCCTTGCCACCGCCCGCGCGATTCCGGTTGCGCAGGAACTCGCGACCCACTTCGAGGCTCTGAAGCTGGAGCATGAGATCGGCCCGCTGAAGATCAAGATTTCGGGCTGCATCAATGCCTGCGGGCACCATCACGTTGGCCATATCGGCATCCTTGGCCTCGACCGTGCAGGGGTGGAAAACTATCAGATCACGCTGGGCGGCGATGGGACAGAAGACGCGGTAATCGGCGAAAAGACGGGCCCGGGCTTTGCCTATACCGAAATCGTCCCCGCCATCGAACGCATCCTGCGCACCTACCTTGCTTTGCGCCTGGAGCCGTCCGAGACCTTCCTCCACGCGTTCCGCCGCGTTGGGATGGACCCCTTCAAAGCCGCGCTCTACGACTCCGAAGGCGCACAAGATGCCGCGTGATGGGCGCCATGACGGCCCGGTGGCCGACCGGGTGGCAGCGCTGAATGCGCGCTACAAACACCATTCGGCAACCGCAGTTCTTGAACATGCGCTGAAGGACGATGACTTGGGACGTGTCGCTCTGGTTTCTTCCTTCGGGGCAGAATCCGTGGTGCTTCTGCACCTGGTCAGCGTCATCGCACCGGAAACGCCGGTCCTTTTCGTCGACACCAGGATGCTGTTTCAGGAAACTCTCGACTATCAGCGCGAGCTGGCCGAAAAGCTGGCGCTCTGCGACATCCGCACAATCCGCGCCAACCCCGCGCGGGTGAACTTCGAAGACCCCGACGGCACGTTGCACCAGTTTTCCACCGACAGCTGCTGCAATGTCCGCAAGGTTGAACCGCTGGAGCGGGCACTGTCCAAGTTCGACGGCTGGATCACCGGGCGTAAGCGCTTCCAGAACGCGGACCGGGGCACTATCGACTTCTTTGAAAACGAGGGCGACTTCCGGATCAAGGTCAACCCGCTGGCCCATTGGGGCCGCGAGGATCTTGAGGAATACCTGGTTGAGAACCGTCTGCCCCGTCATCCCTTGGTGGCCAAAGGCTTCCCGTCCATCGGTTGCGCGCCCTGTACCAGCCCGGTGAAACCCGGCGAGGACCCCCGTGCCGGGCGCTGGCGCGGGCAAGCCAAGACCGAATGCGGCATCCATTTCATTGACGGCAAGGCCGTTCCGACCCCGAAGGAGAACGCGGCATGAGCGTTATCGTCACCGATGCAGGCTTCGCCCCCGCCCCCGCCCGTGAAATCGCAGCACTGGCTGATCTCACTGCGGACCAGACCGCCGTCGATCTGGCCAACACCGACGATCCGGAAGTGCTGGTCGGTCGGCTGGACCAGTTGACCCTGATCCGCGTCGTCTTTCCCGCCTTTAGCGATGGTCGCGCCCTGACGATTGGCCGGCGTCTGCGGATGCTGGGCTACACCGGTCAGCTTCTCGCCCTTGGTCCGGTGATAGCCGACCAGTATGCGATGATCCGGCGGGTCGGCTTTGACGGGGCCGAGATCCCCGATGATCTTGCCGCCCGCCAGCCCGCCGACCAGTGGCAGTTCCGCGCTGCCGACTGGCGCGAGCACAACTACCAGGCCAAGCTGCGCGCCTGATCCCGGTCCCTTTGAAAAGCCCGCAGGGGGACACGCTTCCCTTGCAACCCCCGCTCGCCTATGGAGGGCGAAAGAATGAATGAGACCGTGAAAATGGATGCCGCCCGCACAAAACCCCACCTGCCCGACGCGCAGACCGTGACGCAGGTTACGCACTGGACGGACCGGCTGTTTTCGTTCCGGGTGACCCGACCGCAATCCTTGCGCTTCCGGTCGGGCGAGTTCGTGATGATCGGGCTGATGGGTGAAACCGGCAAGCCGCTGCTGCGGGCCTATTCCATCGCCTCGCCGTCGTGGGATGAAGAGCTGGAGTTCTATTCGATCAAGGTTCCGGACGGACCGCTGACCTCGAAGTTGCAGCACATCCAGCCGGGGGATGAGATCATCCTGCGTCCGAAACCGGTGGGAACGCTGGTTCATGACGCCCTGCTACCGGGCAGCCGGATCTGGTTCCTTGCAACCGGCACCGGGCTTGCCCCGTTCGCCAGCCTGATGCGCGACCCCGAGACCTACGAGAAGTATGATCAGGTCATCATGATGCACACCTGCCGCGAGGTGGCCGAACTGGAATACGGTCGCCAGCTGGTGGAAAGCCTGCGGGATGACCCGCTGATCGGCGAGATGGTGGGCGACAAGCTCCGCTACTATCCGACCACGACCCGTGAAACCTATGCAAAGATGGGGCGGATCACCGACAACCTGACCAGCGGAAAGGTCTTCGCCGACCTTGGCCTTACCCCGATGGATCCCGAAGAAGACCGGGCGATGGTTTGCGGAAGCCTTGCTTTCAACCACGATGTGAAGGCCGTGCTGGAGACGTTCGGGCTGCGGGAAGGGGCGAATTCGGAACCGTTGGAATATGTGGTCGAGAAGGCCTTCGTGGGCGACGGGATCTGATTTCGGGTCAATCTGTCCACGGTGGACAAAATCTGATCGTGCAAGAGAATCAATTACTTGCCGGTTTTCGTTAACCTGGTCTTAACCTCTGACCACAACCCCAAAACCCAATGAAAAAGGGCCGCAGGATGATCCTGCGGCCCTTGGTCTTTGCCCGGACGGGCAAGGCATTACATGCCAAGCGCGGTCTTGACCTGAGCGATGGTGTCAGCAACCAGCGCCGGGTTGGCCTTGGCGGCCTCGACAGCGGTTTTCAGGGTTGCTTTGGTCGCGTCGTCAATGGTCGAGCCGTCGATCAGCGCGACAACCGAGTCAGCGTTGAAGTTCGCAGGATCAAGAGCGGCAGCGGCACCAGCCATTGCATCGGTCGCAGCTTCGGTGGTTGTAGCAGCGGCAGCAGCGGCTTCGTCAGCAACTTTCTGCGCAGCGGCAGCAGCTTCTTCAGCGACCTTGGCGGCAGCTTCGTCAGCAGCCTTCTTGTCAGCTTCAACCTGAGCCGCAGCAGCCGTTGCAGCGGCAGCAGCTTCCTGAGCAGGCTTGTAGCTGAACTGATAGTAGCCGCCAGCGGCCAGCAGGACGACGATGGCGCCGATGATTACGGTTCTGTTCATGTCATATTCTCCTATGACCGGAGCCTTTGGCCCGGATGCCGCCCATATGGCAGTTTGACACACGAATGAAAAGGGTGCTGCATCGCAGCGATGCGAAATTCGCGGGATTTTCGCGTAAAACTGGCCCCGGCAGCAGCCTGCCGGGTTGCGGTGCCGCCCGTGCGCGTCTAGATTGCCGCGTCGATTTCAACCATCAAAGGACGACTCCAATAGCGCGCAGACCACACAATGCCCCGCCGCAACGCGAAACCGGTCCACGGATCAATGACCGTATCCGGTCTCCGGAAATCCGCCTGATCGGTGCTGATGGCGAGAATGTCGGGGTCGTCACCCCGGCCCGGGCGATGCAGATGGCCGAAGAAGCGGGTCTCGACCTGGTCGAGATTTCGCCGACCGCCGAGCCGCCGGTCTGCAAAATCATGGACTTCGGCAAGTTCAAATACGAGACGCAGAAGCGCGAGGCGGAAGCCCGCAAGAAGCAGAAGATCATCGAGATCAAGGAAATCAAGTTCCGCCCGGGCACCGACACCAACGACTATGACGTGAAGATGCGGTCGGTCTTCAAATTCCTGGAGGAAGGCGACAAGGTCAAGATCACCCTGCGCTTCCGGGGGCGCGAGATGGCGCACCAGGACCTTGGGATGCAACTGCTCAAGCGGGTCGAGGCTGACGTGGCCGAGATTGGCAAGATCGAATCCTTCCCGCGCCTTGAAGGCCGCCAGATGGTGATGATGATCGGCCCGAAGTAGCACGCCCGTCGGGCCTCTCGTCGTCGACTTCGTCGCTCCTCGCTTGCGGGGACCATCTGACGAGAAGACGAAGTCGCACGAGGAGGGCCAAGGAAAGGCGCGTTGCGCGGGGGCAATCTGCCCTCGTTTTCAGTCCGGCTTCGCCTCACGCAGTCGGCCTCTTTGCGGGATTTCCTTCAGAAGACCCCCCACGCCCATCCCAGCGATGTCTGCCGCCGTGACAGGGACGCCACAGATCACCCGCTCCATCACCCAGTCAGCTCCGTTCAGCGCGGGGCTGCGGGCGCAGCCGGGCAGGCCGATGACCGGGGTTCCGTTCAGGTCGCCAAGGAAGAGAAGATTGCCTGGGTCGACCGGCATTCCGAAGCGGTCCACCCTGCCCCCTGCCCTGCGCACTGC
>JANMGI010000023.1:0-2042 GCA_031374565.1 Paracoccaceae bacterium
GCCTCGACTTCAGCCAAGGCCCGTTTCATCCGGGCCGACTGCCACAGCGTCAGCCCCACCAAAGCGGCGATCAGAACGGCGGTCACCCCGTAGGACCCCAGCACCGCGACCGCGTATTTCCCCAGCTCCGGCATCACGCAACCCTCTCCCGCGCCAGAAGCGCCTTCAGCCGCCGTGCGCGGATCTCGGTCCGGGTGCGAAGAAGGACCATCGTGACGAAGAGAAGGATGAACCCCGCGATGCAGATCACCAGCGGCTGCCAGAACACGTCCGACACGTTTTCCTTCTTGTCCAGCGACAGCGACGCCCCCTGATGCAGCCCCTGATTCCAGAAGTTCACCGCATAGCGGCTGAGCAATGCAAAGACCGAGCCGACGAGACACAGGATCGAGGTCAGGTCGGCGGCGGTATCAGGGTCCTCGATCGCGGCCCAAAGCGCGATGTAGCCGAAGTAGAACAGGGTCAGGATCAGGAACGAGGTCAGCCTCGGGTCCCACGCCCACCAGGTCCCCCACATCGGCTGGCCCCAAAGCGCACCCGTCACCAGCGCGATGACGGTGAAGGTCAGCCCCACGGGGGCGGCAGCCTTGGCGGCAAGGGCGCTGACATGGTGGCGGCGGATGATCCAGACAAGCGAGGTCACCAGCATCATGATCCACGCGTTGATCGCCATCATCGCGGCTGGCACATGCAGATAGATGATCTTGACGGTCGAGCCCTGCTTGAAGTCGTCCGGGGTGAAGAAAAAGCCCCAGACGAGACCAATGACCAGAAGCAGCACGGTCAGCCCCACCGCCCAGGGCAAGGCCCAGGCTGAGGTCTGCATGAACTTTTTCGGGTTCGCATATTCCCAGATCGACATTCGCCTCGCCTATCCTGTTCCGGTTTGTCCCTCAACACACCATCGCGCGAGAGGTCAGCGCAAATTGACGCGGACAGCACTTGCGGCCGCAAAGGGAAGAAGCGCTGCGGACCCCAGGCTGATCGCCGCAAGAAGCGCCAGCGGGGTCGCCAGCGCCATGCCTTCGGCCCCGCGCCGCACGACCTCGGCCCCGAAGATCAGGGTGGGGACATAAAGCGGCAGGACGAGGAGGCTGAGCAGCAGACCACCACGCCGAAGGCCCACGGTCAGGGCCGCGCCGAAGGCCCCGATCACCGACAGCGCCGGGGTGCCAAGGAAAAGGCTGAGGACCAGCCAGGGGTATCCCTCCGCAGGCAGGTTCAGAAAGACCGCCAATCCCGGCGCAATCAGGGTAAGGGGAAGGCCAGTCACCAGCCAGTGCGCCAGCGCCTTGATGGCCACCACCGCCTCCAACGGGATCGGCGCGGTGGCAAGAAGATCAAGCGAGCCATCCTCGTGGTCCAGCGCGAAGATGCGGTCGAGGGATAGGAGGCAGGCAAGAAGCGCCCCTACCCAGAGGATACCGGGGGCAATACGGCCAAGCGTCCCGCCCTCGGGGCCGACACCCAGCGGGACGAGAACGGAGAGCAGAAAGAAGAACGCCAGCCCCAGCCCGAAACCACCGCCAGAGCGGAAGGCAAGCCGCAGGTCGCGCAAAAGAAGCGCCTTCATGCAAAGGCCTCATCAAATCCGGTGCTCTGGATATTGCGGGCGCGGTAGGGGTCAAGGTCAAGCACGGACGCTTCGGGCAGGCCGAGGTCGACATGGGTGGCGATGACGGCCAGTCCGCCTGTGCCAAGATGGTCGCGCACGACACTGGCAAAAAGGACGACCGAGGCCAGGTCCAGGCTGACGGTGGGTTCGTCCAGCAGCCAGACCGGACGGTCTGTCACCGGCAGCCGCGCAAGGCCAAGGCGGCGCTTTTGCCCGGCAGAAAGCTCACCCGCCCGCCGAGTCACAAGCGTTGTCAGGTCCAGCGCGTGGATGGCGTGGTCGATAGCCGGGCCGCCATAGATACTCGCCCAGAAGGCCAGGTTTTCGGCCACTGTCAGGGTCGATTTCAGCCCGTCGGCATGGGCGGCATAGGCGACGCTGTCGGGGGGCAGGTCGAAAGACCCTTCCGCCGGGGGTTGCAGGCCCG
>JANMGI010000059.1:0-5562 GCA_031374565.1 Paracoccaceae bacterium
CTTTGCCAGCCCGACGATCAAGGGGATGTTCGGCACGCCCGAGAATTTCGGGGCGATGGTGAAGCAGGGCTATCCGATGGTCTACCGCCCTTCGCAAGTGCAGATGATGGACCTGCGGGAAGTGGCGGGGAACTTGTGGCAGCGGGTGCATGTCGTCGATCAGGCCGGGGCGGGCTGGTATCTTGACTACATGATGATCGAGACGGCCGAGGGCTGGCAGATCAACGCGGTGCAGCTTTTGCCTGCGCCGGACGTGGGGGCCTGAGGGGCATACGCGTCACGGCCCCCTTGTCTTGAGGCTGCCGACCCCCTCCCTGACCCTCCCCCTTTCAGGGAGAGGGGATGCCGGTTGCAAGGTCTGTTCTTGGACAACCGAGGCTGCGCCGGTGTTGCGCGCAGGGCCAATGCTCCGCGCGGCCGGATGAGCGCTGGTTAAACCTTCCTTGCTACCCCCTTTGGCCCATGACGGCGCGGTTTGTCGGGGGTTCCTGACGCAACGCTCCGGGACAGTGGCGCGAAGCGAGGCGAGGGTATTCGAAGATGAACAAGGCTATCACTGACGGGCTGGTCCTGATGCCGCCGCCGTTTTCGGCAGGCTTGAACCTGTGGTCGCGTGAGGACGGGACGCCCGGATCGGGGTCCTACCTTGGCCAGCCGAACGCGGCGCTGGTGACGAATGACCAGGACTTTGCGGGCTGTCTGGAGTTGCAGAAGACCGAGGCCACGCAAAAGCTGCGGTCCTTCGCGCAGACGCCGATCCAGCCGGGGCTGTACCTGCGGGTGACGGCACGCGTGAAGGCGGTATCGGGGAACCTGCCGTCGGTCCGCATCGCGGCCTGGGCGGGAGATGTGGGCGGGGCAAACGTGGTTGGCCTGCCGCAGACCGGCGTCGCGGTGCCGCTGACGGCTTACGGCCAGGTGGTATCTGTGAGTGCGATCATTTCTCCTGCCAGCCGGACGGGGGTGGACCTGCCCTGGACGCTGCAATCGATCTACGCCCATGTCGGGCTGGACCTGACCGGGGCCAACGGCGGAGTGGTGCGGATCGACGACATCGTGGTCGAGGATGTCACCAACATCTTCATCCGCAAGCTGATGGACTGGGTCGATGTGCGCGACTATGGCGCGCTGGGCAACGGGACCACGAACGACGCCGCGGCCTTTCTGGCCGCCGATGCGGATGCGCGGGGCCGCGAGATCCTGGTGCCTTCGGGCGTGTTCCGGCTGACCAGTGACGTGACCATCAACAGCCGCATCCGGTTTGAGGGAACGGTGTCGATGCCGTCGAACCGCAGGCTGGTGCTGACGCGGAACTATGACCTGAACACCTACGGTCAGGCCTTCGGGACCGAGCTGGAGGGGTTCCGGCGCGCGTTGCAGGCGCTGTTCTACTTCACCGACTATGTGACGCTGGACCTGTCGGGCCGCCGGGTCGACATCACATCGCCGATTGACGTGGCGGCGCTGGCGGGGCTGAGCAGTTTCTCGAACCGCAGGGGTATTCGCAACGGGTCCCTGAACGCGGTGGCGGGGCCGGGCTGGGCGACCGAGGACGTAACCTCGATCGCGACCTATTCGGCTGCGACCAACCTGACGCTGACTGGCGTGGCGAACGTGGCGAACATCAAGGTCGGGTCGCTGGTGATCGGCACCGGCGTGGGCCGCGAAGTCTATGTCACGGCCACCAACGTTGGCGCGGGGACGGTGTCGATCAGCCAGCCGCTGTACGCGGCGGTGGGGACGCGGACCTACACCTTCCGGCGCTTCAAATACATGCTGGACTTCAGCGGTTTCGACGTGCTGTCGCGCTTCGAGCTGGAGGACATCGAGTTCAACAGCCTGGGCGTCGGGTCGGCGGTGATGTTGCCGATGGCGGGCAACACCCAGCGCTTCGTGTCCTGCACCTTCAACCGGCCGCAGGACCGGGGGATCAGCTCGGCGGGGTCAGGCTGTCAGGGCATGTTCGTCGACATGTGCCAGTTCCTGTCGAACGAACAGTCGGTGCCCGCCGTCGACCGCACTACGATCTGCCTGAACGTCCAGGCCAACGACGTCAAGCTGCGCAACAACCGGGTCGTGCGCTTTGCGCATTTCGCGATCATGAACGGCAGCGGCCACCTGATCCACGCCAACCACTTCTTCCAGGGCGACAACACCTCGGCAGGCGTGCGACGGGCGGGGCTGGTGTTCACCCAGACCAACATCTCGACCGTGGTGACGGGCAACTACATCGACAACTGCTTCATCGAATGGGGCAACGAGCATGACAGCGAGCCGCAGGAAAATGGCGAGTTTTCGTTTGGCGGGCTGAACATCGTCGGCAACGTGTTTATCTCGTCCGACACCAGCGCCGCGTTCCGCTGGATCGTGGTGAAACCCTATGGGTCGGGGCATTTCTTCAGCGGCTTCTCGATCCTGTCGAACAGCTTCCGCAGCGTGGGCGCGATCATCGACCGGGTGGACATGGTGGATACCACGTTTGCCTCGCTGGACTTTGCCCGGTCGCGGAATGTGCGGGTCGAAGGCAACAGCTTCAACAACGTGACCCAGTGGATCATCAACCCGGTGCAGGTGAGCCATACCCAGAACACCGCCGGTGAGACCTGGAACGTCAGCGCGGGCGGGTTCGTGCCCTTTGGTGGCCGCATCCGGATGGTGGAAGCGGTGATGCCGGAAGGGGTGATCACCAATGCCGCGAACGCTGCGCGCTACGTGTTCCCCTATTCGGTGCCGGGCACCGGGGCCGGTGGCAACGAAGCGCAGATCCGCTGGGGTGAGGCGGTGAAGGGCAAGGCTTTGGTCACGATGCGGATGGACGTGCCGGCCTGATCGGCCGTTTCGAAGGAAAAGATCGGGCGGTCCTTCGGGGCCGCCCGCTTTTGTTTCAGAGATCCTTGGGCGCAATATGGAAGGCGCGGGCAAAACCGCCGTTCAGAAGCGCCGAAGTGGGTGTCAGCCGGACAAAGGCGAAGTCGGGTAGGTCGATGTAGACCCGCGCCTTGGGGTTCTGGTCCAGCCAGCGCGCCCGGATGCCGGGGCGGGTTGGGTCGTCCTGGGGCACAAAGCTTGCGCGGGCACGGATCATCAGACGCGGATGGGTAAGCGGATCGCCCTTGTCGCCCACCTCTCCCAGCATCAGCGCGCAATCGGGTCGGTCGCGGAGCGCGCGGAAGTGGGGGGCAAGGCCGGAGACGAGGGTAAGAAGGCCCGCCTGCGGATCACGGTGGAACGCGATGCGGCTGATGCCTGGGGTGCCGGTGTCGGGGTCCTCCCACGCCAAGGCGGCGTGGCCGAGGGAGAGGAGCTGGCGGGCCAGGGCAAGGGCGTCATCGGTGGCATGTTGGACGGGGTCGGGGCGGTTGGTCATGCAGATGTCCTGGGGTCAAAGACTTGACCTGTCATAGTGCGGCGCACTTATGCAGGCAAACACTGGGAGTCAGCAAAAAATAGGCGTCAGCAAAGAATAGGCGTCTCCGCAGAAAGCGGGGGCAGGGGTTGAAGTCGGTTGCGGCACTTTCCGATGAGCCATCTTGTGCCACGTCGGGGTGAGGCTTAGGGGTATTGGACTTGCGCGACATTTGCCTTGTCCAGCCGCAAGATTTTGGGTCATGACGGAAACTGACATCCCAACGCGACCTTCCGTAAAGCGCCTGGCGCGCAAGTCGCTTGTGCGGGCGGCGCGCAGCGAGGGCGAGGATTACACCCTGGCCGTGGTGCTTGCGTCCGTGGCAGGGGCCGCGAACGCGGGCGGGTTCTTCGCGGTGGCGCAGTATACCTCGCACATGACGGGGTATCTGTCGCTCTTGGCCGAAAACCTGGCGATTGCCCATTTCTGGGTGGCCTTCGTGTCCGCAGTGGCGATCCTGGCCTTCATCGCAGGTGCGGGGTTCAGCGCGATCTTGATCAACTGGGCGCGCGCGCATCACAGCCATCATCAATACGCCCTGCCGATTGCGCTGCAGGGCGGTTTTCTGGCCTGTTTTTCCCTTGGCTGGATCTTCACCTCCGAGGCGGGGCGCGTGTTTTCGATCAGCTGCCTGTGCTTCATCATGGGGATGCAGAATGCCACGATCACCAAGCTTTCGGGCGCGCGCATCCGCACGACCCACGCGACAGGGATGGTGACGGACATCGGGATCGAGCTTGGCCGAGCGGTCTACGGACTGCTGCGACCTGGCGCTGATGTTCGGGCCGACCGGCGCAAGCTTGGCATCCTGTTCTCGCTGGTCGGCGCATTCCTTGGCGGCGGGATCGTCGGAGCGCTGGGCTACAAGGGGCTGGGCTTCCTGTTCTCGCTTCCGCTGGCGGCAGTCTTGCTGGCCATTTCAGTGCCGCATCTATTGTTCGCCAAGCCCGATCCGTCCGAGCCCTGATAGCGTGCCGGAAAGCGGGTGCGGCGCAACCGCACGGCGAATCAGCCAGTGCGTTTCCGTGCATGCCGGTGCGGTTCCGTCATGCACCACGCTGACGCAGGCGCGGGAGTGAGCGGTAACGGGCCGCAAAAGCAAGCACTTGGCTGCCACAATTTTCACACATTTACTGAATTGACTTTCTTTAAGTGAAGTAATTTACAGAATTATTCATGTAAAATAGGGGGTTACGAAAATATTTACGGGATGGTAGATTGCTTGCGGGAAGCGCGCTTCCGGATCAGTCTCACGGCGACAAGGGGTGTCAGCCCGCACCCCCTCGGGAGGAGAAACGAAAATGACCGAAGGCGCCAAGTCCATGTATCCGCCGTCAAACGACTTTGTGGCGAAGGCCCATGTTGATGCGGAAGGGTACAAGGCCCGCTATGCGGCGTCGATTGCGGACCCCGAGGCGTTCTGGGGCGCGGAAGGGCTGCGGCTGGACTGGACGCGCCCCTACACTCGCGTCAAGAACACGTCGTTCCAGCCGGGCAATATCAGCATCAAGTGGTTTGAGGATGGGGCGCTGAACGTCAGCGCCAACTGCATTGACCGCCACATGGTGACCCGTGCCGACCAGACCGCGATCATCTGGGAACCGGATGATCCGAAGACCCCGGCCAAGCACATAACCTACCGCGAGCTGCTGGAGCAGACCTGCCGTCTGGCCAATGTGCTGAAGGCACATGGGGTAGCGAAGGGCGACCGGGTGGTCCTTTACATGCCGATGATCCCCGAGGCGGCCTATGCGATGCTGGCCTGCACAAGGGTAGGGGCGGTGCATTCCATTGTGTTCGGGGGCTTTTCGCCCGATGCCTTGGCGAACCGGATCAACGATTGCGACGCGAAGGTGGTCATCACCGCCGACTGGGCCCCACGGGCGGGCAAGAAGACCGGGTTGAAGGACAACACCGACAAGGCGCTTCTGCATTGTTCCGACAAGGTTAAGTGCCTGGTCGTCAAGCGGACTGGCGACCAGACGAGCTGGGTCGAGGGTCGGGATTTCGACCTGACTGCGGAAATGGCGGCAGCTCGGCCTTATTGCCCCTATGTCGAGGTCGGCGCGGAAGACCCGATGTTCATCCTGTATACCACGGGGTCGACGGGGAAACCGAAGGGTGTTGTGCACACCACCGGCGGCTACCTCGTCTAT